>JAVCCG010000157.1 GCA_030765605.1 Candidatus Alcyoniella australis | reverse complement strand
GGACGGACACAGCGCGCGCCGCTGTAGTTACCGGTGCCATCTTCGCCGACGTAGCCGGTGTTGAAACCGACGGCCCACGCGCGGTCACCGTAGTGCGCGACCGACGAAGACGACCAATACCAAAAGATTTCACCGGTCATTTCATCCGGCCAATAAGCCCCACCCGATCCGGGACCCTCCCCGTATTCACAGCCTATACATGGATTGTTCCAGCAATCGGATTCAGTGCAGTCGTCAGTGACGTTACAAGCGCCGCCGGTCTCGGTCGCATCGCAGCCGCGGATCAGGGACCGCAGCTCGCTGATGGTCGGCAGCCGCCAATCATCGTGACCGTCAAAGCTCAAGTTAGCGCAGTAGGTCTTCGCTTCATCCCAGGACATGGAATCTTCCGACGGCGGATTCTGCCAGGTCAGATCGCCATCGTCATCGTCACCCGTATCGTCATCCCCGCTATCATCGTCTCCCGTATCGTCATCCCCGGTGTCGTCGTCGCCCGTATCATCGTCCCCTGTGTCGTCATCTCCGCCGCCGCTGCACGAGATCACCAGCCCCACGCCGAGGCATAACAGGGCCACAAGGGCCAAGAACATTAAGCGCTTCATCGATCCCTCCGGGTTAATGGTCTCTGACCATAAGCATTCGGTCAGCTAACGAACACAGCGCGCGTAGTAGTCGTAGTAGCCGGTGGAGTGGCTGCTGACGTAGCCGTAGTAGAAATAGACGCCCCACGCGTAGTTGTCGTAGCCCGCGACCGGCGAAGACGACCAATACCAACCGATTGGACCGGACATTCCATCCGGCCAATACGCCCCACCAGAACCGGGACCCTCCAGGTACCCGCAGCCATCGCAGGAATCATTCCGACAAGATGAGTCTAGGCAATCGTCCGTTACATTGCAGTCTCCTCCGGTCTCCGTGTAAACGCATCCGCGAATCAGGCTGCGCAGTTCCGAGATTGTCGGCAAGCGCCAATCGTCGTGGCCGTCGAAGCTCAAATCGTCGCAATAGGCCTTAGCTTCGGCCCAGGTCATCCCTTCGTCCGAAGGCGGATTCTGCAAAGTCAGATCTCCGGTGTCGTCGTCGCCTGTGTCATCGTCACCGGTGTCGTCATCGCCCGTATCATCATCGCCCGTATCATCGTCGTCATCCCCGCCGCCGCCGCTGCACGAGATAACCAGCCCCACGCTAAGGCACAGAACCGCCGCGAGCACCCAGAACAGCATCCGCTTCATCGTTCCCTCCGAAAAAGTATTCAGGATGAGCTTAAAATACACACGTCTACCTTTGCGGTGTCAAGGCTAAGTTACTTTTAGGTGAGAGCTGCCACCACCGCCTCGATGCACTTGCCCGAATGCTCAAACTCCTCGGTTTCCACGATCTCCCCGAACGCTCCCCTCAGCGGCGATCGGCTCTCGCGCCGATCTTCGAGATTTTCAGTTACGCCTTCGGCGCGTGTAAAATTACCAAATTACCAAAGGATCAAATTACCAATCTCACGGCTCGTGCTACGTAGCGGCCTACTTCGCAGAGTAGCATCGGCTAACGCACGCAACGCGCGTGGACGGCGATGTTGGCGAGGAGGGAGGTGGAGACGGAGCCGAAGATGAAACTGACGGTCCACGCGTAGTAGTCTTCGTCCGCGACCGGCGAAGACGACCAATACCAGCTTATTGCACCGGACATTCCATCCGGCCAATACGCCCCACCAGAACCGGGACCCTCCAGGAAATCGCAGCCAAAGCATGGATCGTTCCTGCAATCGGTCCAGCTCAGGCAATCGTCAGTGCCGTTACAGGCGCCACCGGTCCCTGTAGCGTCGCAGCCGCGAATCAGGGAACGCAATTCGCTGATCGTCGGCAGACGCCAGTCATCGTGACCGTCGAAGCTCAAATAGGCACAATAGGTTTTCGCTTCGTCCCACGTCATGCCATCGTTCGACGGCGGGTCCTGCCAAGTCAGATCTCCGGTGTCGTCATCGTCACCTGTGTCGTCGTCGTCGCCTCTATCGTCGTCGTCATCTCCGCCGCCGCCGCACAAGATAACCAGGCCCACACCCAGGCACAGCAGAGCCGCGAGGGCCAAGAACATTAAGCGCTTCATCGATCCCTCCATTTGTTATAAGATTAATTTTATATATATTTCTATCCTCCCCCCTGCAAAGTCAAGATCAGATTACCTCAGGCAGACAGACGTCGTGTTCCACGGGCAACAAAGCTGATCGATTGCGATGAACTGAATATCGTATCGAGATGTCGAGACCAGAGGTGTTGATCGAGGTGGCAAGGTGAGTAGTTTATGAAAACCCTGAGGCAATGCGCCGCTCGCCCTACACACAAAGATCGTTTTAACGATCTTTACCCCTTCTCTCCCCAAATGTTTCTACGCAGAATGGGTCGTGGTGCTACGACTGTGATTCTGCGCGAGCCATGCAGCAGCTCCAAGCTGCCGCGAGTATTGTGGCACCTACAAGGTGCCTGCGCGGAGAGGGTCGTGGCATTAAGACTATGGTCCTGCGCGAGACTTGCACCGACTCAAAGTCGGCTGCCGCGAGTTTTGCGGGCACCTCAAAGGTGCCAAGGATCGTTTTTATGATCTTTACCTCTTCTCCTCAGTCATTCGACGCGGAGTGGTTCGTAGCATTACGACCCCTTACTCCACGGTCAGCAGCCCCATGTTGCCCGGCTGGAATCCGTCGTTCGAGCCATCGCCCGTGTCGCAGTAGGTCCAGGAGTGCGCGTTGTTGGATGAGAAGCGGAACGCGTAGCCGTAGCTCCCCGCGCTGGCGCGGGTCAGGCCGCGCATGTACTCGGAGTTGTCCTCGGGCGCCAGTGACGAGCCGTTGAACTCGGCGTCGAACCAGTCGTAGTCAGCGGGCTGCGACTGCGGATCGCCACCCTGGCCCGAGGTGGGCCCCACGCCGATCTGCGCGCTGACCCATGGCGAGTTCACCTCGCGGCCGGTGATGCCCTCGATCCAGATTTGGCCGTAGATCGGGTCGCTCTCCACGTCGGGCGCAGTGCTGCGCGCCTGGGAACCTTCGACAATAACGCACCAGTCGACCTGTAGTTCGTCGCGCACTTCGAACAGGCCCAGGGCGCCCGCGTCGAATCCGGGGTCGGCCCCCTCGTCGCGGGTGTCGCAGTAGGTCCAGGTCTGGCCGCCGTCGCCGGAGAAGCGGTAGGCATAGGAGTATTGGCCCGCGGACTGGGCCGGGATCACGGCCATGTACTCGTCGTTGTTCTCGCCCTCTTTGGCCTCGTCGCCGGGCCAGTCCGTGTTGTACTCGGCCAGCTCCCAACCAAACTGCGTTGGGTCGGTCGAGGGATCGACGCCCGTGGGGCCGTAGCCCAACGCGCCGATCAGTTCGGCGCAGCGCTCGCCGCCCTCGGTGCAGCCCTCGACGTAGACCCGGCCGTAGATCGTGCCCGAGGGGAAATACTCATAGGCCACGTAGTTGTCCGGATGCTGGATGTTGCACCAGTCGATCTGTACCGGCTCGCCGCCGTAGCGAAAGCCGTTGACCAGCGATCCCGAGCCGCCGTCGGCATTGGTCAAAGTCACGCGCACCGCGCCCGCGGAATCAGCGGGCGGCGTGCTTACGCGCACCTCGTTGTCCGAGATGAACTCGAAGTCGGTCGCCTCAGAATCGCCGAAAGTCACGGACGCCTGGTCAATGAAGTTGCGTCCGAGCACCGCCACGGCCGTGCCGCCCTCGATCGGCCCGTAGGGCGGCTGCACCGCGAGCACCTTGACCGCGTCCGCGTCGTCGTCGTCATCGTCCGCGTCGTCGGACTGCGCGGCGTTGGTCTTGGTGTCGCAGGAGGCTGTCGGCAGCAGCGACCCGCACAGCGCCGCGATCAGCGCCAGCAGCAGCAGCGAGGTCCAGAGGTTGTTGCGTTGCATCGCTTCTTACTCCCAATGACTGTGCACGAAGTATCTTACTCCATGCTTATTGCGCTTGCCGCGCTCAGCCCTTGACGCCGCCCGCGGTCAGGCCGCCGACCAAATGGCGCTGCAATGCGAAGAACAGCGCCATCACCGGCAGCGAGACCAAAATCGCGCCCGCCGAGAACTTGCCCCAGTCCGCGCTGTAGTCGCCTACGTTGTGTTGCAGCATCACCGGCAGGGTGTAGGCCGTTTCTTTGGAGAGGAACGTCGCGGCCAGGATGAACTCGTTCCAGGCGGTCATGAACGAGAACAGCGCCGTGACCACCAGCGCGGGACGCGCCAGCGGCAGCACGATGCGCACGAAGATCGTCCACTGTCGCGCGCCGTCCATCAGCGCCGCCTCCTCCAGGTCGCGCGGGATCGTGTCGAAGTAGCCCTTGAGCATCCAGACGCAGAACGGCACCGCGGTGGTCGAGTAGACCAGCGCCAGGCCGAGCATCGAGTCGAGCAGATGCAGCCGGTCGAGCAGCAAATAGAGCGGGATCGCCATTACCACGCCGGGGAACATCTGCGTCACCAGCAGCATGGTCAGTCCCAATCGCCGTCCGGGGAACATGAAGCGGCTGAAGGCGTAGGCCGCGGTGGTGGCCAGCAGCAGGCCGATCAAGGTGGTCGCGCCCGCCACCACGATCGAGTTCATCGCCTGGCGCGGGAACAGCCAGCGGCCGTCCAGATCGCGGCTGTAGAGCAGCGCCTTAAAGTTATCGAGGCTGAACGTGGTGGGCAGCGGATTGGCCGAGAGCGCCATCTCCTGGGACGGGGTCAGCGCCATCTTGACCACCCACAGCACCGGGTAGAGCACTGCCACGCAGATCAGCACCAGGCCCAGATGCGTGGCCACCAGCCGCAGGGTGTTGCGGTTGTTCATCCCTCGGCCCTGCCCAGCACCCGCCGCGTGCCCGCGCCGTAGCACAGCAGCGCCAGGAAGATCAGCGTGGCGTAGGCCGCGGCGTAGCCGTACTGCACCTGGCGGTCGAACGCCCAGCGATAGGCCTCGGTGATTAAAATCTCCGACGCACCGTCGGGCTCGCCGCCGGAGACCAGGTAGATGATGTTGAACATGTTGAAGGTCCAAACGCTGCCCAGCACGATCGCCGGGACCAGCGCCGGCCGCAGCAGCGGCATGGTGATGTGACGGAAGCGCGTGAGCTTGGTCGCGCCATCGACTTCAGCCGCCTCCTCCAGGTCGCGCGGGATCGATTCCAGCGCCCCGAGGCAGACCACCATCATGAACGGGAACCCAAGCCAGGTGTTGGTGCACAGGTTGGCGGCGAACGCGGTCCAGAAGTGCGAGAACCAGCTGGGCTCCCAGCCGAAGTGGCTGAGGATGCCGTTGATCGCGCCGAACTGCTTGTGGAACATCCCTTTCCACATCAGCGCGGTGATGTAGTTGGGCACGGCCCAGGGGATGATCAGCAGTACGCGGTAAACCCCGCGCAGCTTAAGCAGCGGATCGCGCAGCAGCAGGGCCAGACCCAGGCCGATGCTAACGTGCAGCGCCACGTTGGCCGCGGTCCAGAGCACGGTCACGGCCAGGGTGAAGTAGAAGCTCAGCGGGTCGGAGATCGCGTAGTCGCGGCTGGAGAGGATGTTGGTGAAATTGGCCAGGCCGACAAAGGTGAACGCGCCCTCGCGGTGGCTGAAGAAGGCGACTGCCGTGCCCACGGCGAACGGGATGAACACCAACAGCAGCAGCGCAAACGCCGCTGGCAGCAGATAGCCGTAGGCTGAGCGCTCCTGCATCGCTTCCGACAGCGCGTTGCTCGATCGCGCGCGCACGACCAGCAGTATCAAGCCGATCAATGCCAGCAACGCCAGCACCAGTAAATAGGGCAGGGGGCTGCGCGCGGGAGGCGGCTCGCGGGTGTAGATTTTCACCAAGTGCTGGGCCGAGGCCAGGGCCTGCTCGGGCGTGGCCGAGCCGCGCAGCACCTGGCGCAACGCCTGGGCCGCGGGCTCCCAGACCATGCGCATCAGCGGCGAGTTGGGCATCGGCCGCGCCTGTTGCATCTGCCGGGCGAATCCCAGCAGCGCCGGGTCGAGCGCCACGCTCGGATCGTCGTACAGCGGTGCATAGGCTACCAGTTGGTTGCCCTGCAGCGCGCGCACCCGCGCGCCCTCGGGTCCGGCCAAGAAGGCGGCGAAGCGCAGCGCCGCGTCGGGATCGTCGGCTCCGGCTGCGAGGAGCAGCGCCTCGACAGTCATGTACGGTTCGGCCGCCAGTCCCGTGGCCGAGACCGTGGGCAGCGGGCTGACGGCCAACAATTCGCGGTCCTCGACCTGTCCTAAAAACCACGGGCCGTTGATGGTCATGGCGGCCAGGCCGGAGTTGAACAGTTGGGCCACCAGCGTGCCGTTGGGCTCCTCGGGAATATAGCCCGCGCTGATGAGCTGCTCGAGGAAGCGTAGCGACGCCGCGTTCTGCACTGAGTCGAGTTCGATCTCGCCGCGTTCGTTGAACGCCCCGCCGCCGAATCCGTGCAGCCAACCTGAATGGTGGTAGAAGCTGCCCGCCTCGTAGGCCAGGCCGAAGATTTCGGGCTGCTGTGTCTTGAGCTGCGCCAGCATTGCCAGCAGCTCGTCGGTTGTCTGCGGCGCGTTGGGCGCCAGCGCGATGTTGCGGATCAGCGCCACGCACTTGGAGCTCAGCGGCAGGCCGTAGAGTTTATCTTCATAGCGCAGGGCCTGGACCGTGGCCGGGATGAACTGCCCGAGGGAGCCTTGGTCCAGGCGCTCGTCCAGGGGCTGTATCAGGCCCGAGGCGGCCCAGTCGCCGATGCGTTCGTGAGCGAAAATGAACAGGTCCGGGCCGTGGCCGCGCGGGATCGCCGAGCTGAGTTTGTTGGCGTAGGCCTCGTAGGGCACCGACTCGGGGCGCACCAAATCTTCCGGGTGCGCCGCGTTCCACTCAAGAACGATGCTTTCCAGCGCGTCGCGCTCAGCGCCGTAGTACGAATGCCAGAGGGTAATCGGCGCGGCCCAGGCCGCTGTGGGCAGCAGCAACAGCAGCGCGATTAGCGCCAGCCGTCTCATGCGCGGAGCAGCGCGTCCCCGCTCGCGGGGTCGAAAAGGTGCAGCGCTCCGGAATTGGGCGCCACGCGAAGGCGCGAGCCGGGAGCGATGCCCGCAGCCTCTTTGGCGGGGAGCTGGAGCACGGCGGCTAACCCTTGGCCGAGCAGGCCGTGGATCTGCACGTCCCACCCCACGGTTTCGACCACCTCAACCTCAAACGGCATGCTCATGCCCTCAGCGTCGCCTTCGCTGCACAGCGCCAGGTCGTGGGGCCGCACACCGAGCTCGAGTTCGCCAAGGCGCGCTCCCTGGGGAGCGGGCATGGACCAGCCCGCGCCGCGCAGCATGCCGTTGTCGCAGCAACAGGGCCAGACGTTCATCTGCGGCGAGCCGATGAACTGCGCCGTAAAGCGGTTGGACGGACGCTCGTAAAGATCGAGCGGCGAGCCGACCTGCTGCAAGCGGCCGCGATCGAGCAGGGCCACGCGGTCGGCGAGAGTCATGGCCTCGACCTGGTCGTGGGTCACGTAGATCATGGTCGTGGCCAGTTGTTGGTGCAGCCGCCGCAGTTCCACGAGCATCTGGCCGCGCAGCGCCGGGTCGAGGTTGGACAGCGGCTCGTCGAACAAAAACACCTGCGGTCGGCGCACGATGGCCCGGCCCACAGCCACGCGCTGGCGTTGGCCGCCGGAGAGTTCCTTGGGCAGACGGTCGAGCAGCGGGGTCAGACCGAGCATCTCGGCGGCGCGCTCGACTTCGGCCTCGGCCTGCTCGCGCGGGATTTTGCGCACGTCCAAGCCGAAGCGCATGTTGCGCCGAACGCTCATGTGCGGGTAGAGCGCGTAGGATTGGAAAACCATTGCCACGTCGCGGTAGCGCGGAGCCAGCTCGTTGACGCGGCGGCCGTTGATGCTGATCGTGCCCGCGCTGGGTTTCTCGAGCCCGGCCACAAGCCGCAGCAGGGTCGACTTGCCGCAGCCGCTGGGGCCCACCAGCACCACGAACTCGCCGTCCTCAATCTGTAGATCGATCGAGGTCAGCACCTCGACCTCGCCGAAGCGCTTGGCAATCTGTTCGAGTTTGACGTCGGCCATGGTTCAGTCGGCGATCAAAATTTTAGCGCCGCGCGCCGGAACAGTGATCCGCAGTTTGCCCTCATCGCCCACCACGAACTCGTCGGCCGCGTCCGCGTCGGGCCAGACGTTGACCAGCACCGTGCCCGCGTTGAACGAGGTCTGCATGTCATCGCCCTCAAAGTCCGTGGCCGAGGTCTGGGATGAATGGTCGTCGGAGAAGTTGAGCACCACCAGCACCGCCTGGCCGTCGTACACGCGCTCAAAGGCGAAGATTCCGGCGTCCTGCTCTGAGCCGTTGCGCTCGGTGGACCAGCGGATGCGTAAATCGCCGCGACGTAGCGGAGCCAGCTCGCGTCTGATCTGTGCAAGCTTGCGGATCACGCGGAAGGTCTCGCCGCCGGTTGAGTAGCCGCTGCTCCACAGGTCCTCGCGGTTGGACGGGTCGTTGCCGCCCTCGAACTGCTGCTCCGTGCCGTAGTAGACGCAGGGGATGCCCTGCATGCTGAAGATGTAGATCAACGCCTGGTGCAGCGCCGAGGTGTTGGGGAAGCCGTAAAGGAAACGCGGTAGGTCGTGGTTGTCGATGAAGTTGATCAGCAGTTGCTCGGCGATCAAGCCGTCGCCGTAGGAGTCGGTCGGGCCGCGGGGATTGGGCACGCCCGAGTAGTGCTCGCCGCGCTGATCGAGCAGGCTCTCGATTTCGCTGGTGGGGTTGCCGCCCTTGATCACGCCGTCGATTACCGTGAACTTCTGGCTGAAGTAGAAGACCGAGTCGACCTCCTCGTTGAAGGTGTACGAGCCGATCAGCTCGTCGTCGCCGTCGAACGCCTCGCCGAACATCAGGAAATTGCGCTTGCCCATCCGCGCCGCGCGCCGCCGGACGTTGGGGCAGAACACCTGCCAGAAGCCGTGCTCAACGTGCTTGAGCGTGTCGATGCGGAACCCGTCGAGATCAGCCTTGGCGATCCAGTCGCTGAAGGCGTTGACCAGCGCCAGACGCACGTCGGGGTGGCTCGTGTTGAGGTCCTTGAGCCCGCCGGGGAAGTCGCCGCGCACCACCTGGTCGAAGTCGTTCCAGTCGATCACCCGGCCGCAGCGGTTGTACCAGTTGGGATTCTGGAAGCCCGATGGCTGGGGCGGCACGCGGTTGATGTCCGGCTGGTAGACGAAGATCGTCGGCGCCAAACCGGACTCGCCCATCGAGGTGTAGGCGTGGATTCCGCGCGGATCCCAATCCGGGTCCCACTCGCTGACGCGCGTCAGGTCCGAGCCGCTGCCCGAGCCGTAGAGCGTCTCGTCGGGCCGACCGTTGAGGTTGATGTCGTAGTAGAAAAGCTGGCCGATGTGGTTGACCACGATGTCGAGGATCACGTTGATCCCGCGTGCGTGGCATTCGTCGACCATCTGGCGCAGCTTGGCCAGGTCGCCGAAGTGCGGATTGACCTGGGTGAAGTCCTGGGTCCAATAGCCGTGGTACGAGGAGACCCCGGCGTCCTCCTCGACGTTTTTCACAACCGGCGTGATCCACAGCGTGGTCACACCCAGCTCCTGGATGTAGTCCAGGCGGTCGATCACCCCCTGCCAGTCGCCGCCGTGGTACGCGGCCGGTGCGTAGGGGTTGACGTTGTAGTTGTTGTTCGGGTCGCCGTCGGCGAAACGGTCGACCATCAGCTGGTAGATCACCTCGTCGCGCCAATCATCGACGTGGGTCGAAACATCCCAATCCTCGGTCACCGGCGAGAGGTCGGGGCAGGCGCACAGCAGCAGCGCAACCGCGGCCAATCCGGCGATCAGGGTCAGGCGCAAACGAATATTGCTCATCGGCTCAGTCCTTGTGTTGGACGATCCGAAAGGCGCGCACGCGATAGGGATCGAGGGTCAGCTCAATACCGAGGTCCGCGGCGCGGCGGCTTTCGATGGTCGGCTCGTCGGCCAGCTCGTCGAGCTGGTCGGTGAAGGTCAGCGTGCCCTGCTGCTCGTCGAACCCCATGAACTGCAACGCCTGCTGCGGCAGCTTGAGGTTGAAGGCGTGGGTCTGGTCCGAGAGGTTGACCACGATCAGGTAGCTCTCGGAGCGTTGCGGTAGGTAACGCAGATAGGAGTAGACCCACTGGCCTGATCCGCCGTAGCGCCAGTCGTCCTTGTTGCTGTTTTGCAGCGAGTAGAAGCTGCCCTGCACGAACACCGGACGCGCGGCGAGCTCGATCAGCGCGGCGTAGTCCGCGCGCAGATCGCGGTGCTGCCCATCCAGGCCGCCGCCGTCAAAGGCGAAGTTGTTGACCCAGGCCGCGACCTGCGGCATGGACCAATAGTCGAAGATCGTGGTCCGGCCGTCCTCGCCCGAGAAACCCTCGACGCCCGCGCCGGGCTCGCCCACGGCCTGGCCGTTGTAGAGTAGCAGCGGGCCTTGGGCCTGTAAAAAGAGCAGGGCGCTGATCGCGAACCCGGCCTCGATCGAGCCTGCGCCCGAGTCGTCGGGATTCTCGCCGCTCACCAGGTCCGAGGCCAGCCGCCGCTCGTCGTGGTTCTCGGCATAGCGCACCACGCGCGGCGCGAGGAAGTCGTCGGGCCACTGCTCGTCGAGGTCGTTGGCCCACTTGCCGCAGCACAGTACGCCCTTGGTCGTGTCGTAGCCGCTATCGTCGTAGATCGCGTCGAACCCGCTCTTGATTATCTCGGTGAACGAGAAGCCGGGCACAGCGTCGGATGAGTTGTAGGCCTCGGCAAAGAAAAAGACGTCCGAATCACGTGCCCGGGCGCGTTCAATCAACCAGGTCCAGAACTCTAGTGGAACGTAGTGCGCGAAGTCGCAGCGGAAGCCGTCGATTCCCAGGCCCTGCCAATAGGCGACGATCGCGTCGAGCTTGAGCCAGGTGTCGGGGGTCGGCTCGTAGAGGTACGAGCCATCGACGAAGTTGTAGCCGTAGTTGAGCTTGATTGTCTCGTACCAGTCGTACTCGCTGAGAGTCGGCGAGGTCTGGTTGTTGCCCGTGACTTTCGGCACGTCGTTCGGCGGATCGCCGTCGTTGTTCTCGAGATCGAAGGTGCCATCGGCCCCCGGCGGCCGCTCCCAGTTTGAGGGTTCGGGGATCGAGAGAGCCTGGCCCGGCGGATCGACCAGGTAGAAGAAATTGTTTTGCTGGCCGAAGAACAGCGAGCGCTCGTCCCCCGCGCCGAAGTCGAGGTCCGACCGCACGTCCGAGGCGTAGGAGCGCGCCACGTGGTTGGGCACCAGGTCGATCACCACCCGCATTCCGTGGTCGTGCACGCGCTCGATCAGATCCTCGAACTCGCCAATCCGGTTCTCCGGGTCCAGGGCGTAATCCGGGCAGACGTCGAAGTAGTCCTTGATTGCGTAGAAGCTGCCTGCCTTGCCCTTGAGGATGTCCGGGTCGTCCGCGGGCTGGGGCGAGCTCAGGGTCGAGTAGTCGGTGTTGCTGGCCTGCTGCAGCACGCCCATCAGCCACAGGTGGGTCACGCCCAAATCGGACAGCGATTGCAGAGCAGTATCGTCGATCGACTCGAAGCGCCCCACGCCGTTGGTCAGGATGTCGCCGTCGGTTTCCGGATTTTGCGTGACGTTGCCGAACAGCCGCACCACCAGCTCGTAGATCACCACACGCTCGCCCGCATCGTCATCGTCGCCAAAGTCGTCGTCAGCGTCCGGGTCGTTGCTTTCGTACGGCTTGCACCCCGCGGTGCAAAGCAGCGCCAGGCACAGCAGCGCGATCAGCGGTAGCTGGAGTCGAACCACCACTCAACCCCCAGGCCGATGAAGTGTTGCAGCTCGTCGTTGCGGCGCGTGTCGCCCTCGGGGAAACGTCGGCGCGCGGCGGAGTTGAGCTTGCTTAAGGTGTAGACCAGGCGGAACTGCGGCCTCGCGTAGTTGCCGCGATCCCAGCTTAAAAGCTCGAGCACGCTCAGCTGCCAGACCTCGGGCACCTCCTGCTCGTCCGTGGACGGGTCCAGGCCGAACGGGTAGTGCTGCTGATAGCTGATCTCGAGCCCCTGATGAAAATGATCGGTGATGTAGACGATCGGCCTCAGCACGGCCACGCCCTCCCAGTAGTCGTCGATGTCGAACTCGTTGGGGTCGGCGTCCTCAAAGCGCCGCGCCTCGGCCCCGAGCATCACCCCCACCCAGCGGCTCTCCCAGTTGCCCGAGAGCGCCAGCGTCAGCTCGGACGCGCCGCGGGTCTTGCCGTTGGTGTTCAGGCCCCAGGGCACGCCCCACTCGCCGTAGGCCGCCAGGTCCGCGGCGTAGGCCACGAAGAGCTTGATAAAGCCTTGCGGCGGGATGCCAATCAGGCTCACCTCGCCGCCGAGCTTGTACCCGCTCTCCTGGGGCAGCTTGTCCTTGATATCCTCCGGGTCGTAATCCGGCACCTGGTCCTCGATCAGCTCGGGCGGAATGCGCTCGCCCTGGGGCAGGCGGTGAAACTCGCCGTAGAGCACGAAGTCCATGCCAAGCGGTGCGGGCAGGGCGCTGAGGCGGTAGGCGCTGCGCAGGCTGTAGATCCAGCGCTGGCGGTCGAGGATTGTGTATTCGGAGCTGCCGAAGCCCGCGTTGGGAATCTCGATCGTCTGCAACTGGTAGTCGTTGTTCAGTCGGTTGACGCCCATGTGCGCGCGCAGGTCCAGCCCCCAGTCGGCGAATCCCACGCCGCCGCCGATGGTGTTGAGGTTGTCCAGCGGCCAGCAATCCAGAAGGTACACGTCGTCGCCGCGATACATCCGGCTGCCGACCCACAGGCTCAGGCGCGGCAGGAACTGCGAGGCCTCGGCGTAGAGGTTGCGCACGGCAAGGTACTGCTGCGCGTCCCCCGAGTAATGGTAGAACGGCTCGAACAGCGCCAGGGTGAATTGCAAATCCACAGCCAGATCGGGACGGGCCAGGCCGTAGCCGAAGTCGAGCTCAACGTAACTCTCCTCGGCCAGGCGCGGGCCGTGGCTGACCACGTTGATCTCGCGTCCGGGGTGGCCGTCGAGGTCCGAAGTGAACTGCACCCGGCCGTAGGAGCCGAAGTGGAACCCGCGTCCCAGCCCGTTGGGGTCCGCGTCTTGGGCCACGACGGCCGTGAGCGGCAGCATCAGCAACAGGGCGAACAGGCTGCGCATCGGGAGTCGGCCGCTGATTATCGATCTTCGTAAATATTTCATATCAAATGCAAAAAGAGGGGCCTGGAAAGATCACACGATTCATAGCAGAGGGCTTGATAGCTGTCAATTTGTGGCACCGGGAAATGAATGAGCCCCCATTCATTTTAGGTTGCGCCTGCCGGGGCTCTCTGCTAAACTCCGTTGGGTTGACTGTTCAGTCAGACATCGTAATTATCATCAACCGCCGTACCTATTTCTGAGGAGGAAGCGGGCATGCCTTTCACGATTGAAGAACGTGATGTCAACTTTGTGCTCTTTGAGCAGTTGGGCATCGAAGACCTGTGTGGGACCGAGAAATTCGCCGATTTCGAGGTCGATGATTTTAAGATGATCCTCGAGGAGGCCGGCAAGGTTTCCAAGAACCTGCTCGCGCCGCTCAACGAGGACTCCGACCGTATCGGTTGCAAAATCGAGGACGGCCAGGTTTACATGCCGCCGGGATTCAAAGAGGCCTACGAGCAATACCGCGAGGGCGGCTGGATCGGCATGACCCACAACCCTGAGTTCGGCGGACAGGGCCTGCCCAACGTAATCGGAGTGGCCTGCTCCGAGCGTTTCCTCGCCGGCTGCACCGCGTTCTCGATGACCCCGGGCCTGACCAACTCCGCGGCCCATGTGATCGAGACTCACGGCACCGACTGGATGAAGAATACCTTCTGCGAAAATATGTACACCGGCAAGTGGGCGGGCACGATGTGCCTCACCGAGTCCGGCGCCGGATCGGCAGTGGGCGACACCAAGACCACAGCCAAGAAGGTCGAGGGGTCCGACCTCTGGAAGATCACCGGCACCAAGACCTTCATCTCCTCGGGCGATCACGACCTGACCGAGAACATCATCCACTTGGTGCTGGCTCGCACGCCCGGCGCCCCCTCGGGCATCAAGGGCATCAGCCTGTTCCTGATCCCCAAGAACAAAGTCGATGAGAACGGCGCGGTCGGCGGCTCCAACGACGTCAACGTGACCAACATCGAGCACAAGATGGGCATCAACGGCTCATCCACCTGTACGTTGAACTTCGGCGACAACAACGATTGCGAAGGCTGGCTGATCGGTGAGGAGTTCGCCGGGATCAAGTACATGTTCCTGATGATGAACGAAGCCCGCATCGGCGTTGGCATGATGGGAATGTCCCTGGCCGCGGCCTCCTACCGCGAGGCGCTGGACTACGCCCGGGAGCGCATCCAGGGCACCGACATCCGCGACATGAAGGACGCCGACGCCGCGCGCGTGCCGATCATCGTTCACCCCGACATCAAGCGCATGCTTCTGACCATGAAGGCCTACTCCGAGGGCTGCCGCGCACTGCTGTTCGAGTGCGCCTACTTCGGAGACAAGTTCGAGACCAGCGGCGACGACAAGTACAAGGGCTTCGTCGAGCTGCTGACCCCGATCTGCAAGGCCTACTCCACCGACCAGGGCTTCACCACCTGTTCGCTGGGCGTGCAGGTTCTCGGCGGATACGGCTACTGCCAGGAGTACCCGCTGGAGCAGCACATGCGCGACCAGCGCATCAACTCGATCTACGAAGGCACCAACGGCATCCAGGCCCTGGACCTGATCGGCCGCAAGGTCGGCGCCAAGGGCGGCATGCTGCTGATGAACTACCTGATGGATCTGGCCACGTTCATCGACGGCAACAGCGACGACGAGCTGCTGGGCAAGTACGTCACCTCCCTGGGCGGCTATCGCGACAAGCTGGCCGAGGTCACGATGAACTTCGGCATGATGCGCGACGACCAGCTCTACCCGGTGAGCCACGCCACGCCGTATCTCAAGCTGTTCGGCAACGTGGTGATCGCCGCTCTGCTGCTAAAGCAGGCCAAGATCGCCGCTGAGAAGCTGGCGGCCAAAGAGGCTGACGCGACCAAGTGGGCCGCACTGGCCGAGTCCGACGACGAGGTCAAGTTCTACCTGGGTAAGGTCGAGACCGCCAAGTTCTTCACCACCCAGCTGCTGCCCGAGAACATCGGTCTGGCCGACTCCATGGCCAGCGGCGACCGCAGCGTGATCGAGGTCGTGCTCTAGCAACTGCAATCAGTTATCGACTACAAGGGCCGCCCAAATGGGCGGCCCTTTTTTTAAGCCTCAAAGGTGCCGATCTTTACTTCGCCGGGCCGAAGCGCGCGGCCGAGCAGTCGTTGACACTGTAGGAGTAGTGACGCTGGGTGCAGAGCAGCATTGCCTCGTAGGTCAGCGCTCGACTGCCATATAGAAAAAACTTTTTGGCGAACAGCAATCCGGATTGGTAGCCCTCGCCCTTGAGGCGCGCCACGTTGGCGTCGGTCACCCACAACTCCTGCAGGTTCAGCTGGTCAATGCCCACCCGCTCGAAGTCGGCCAACGCCGCGAGCAGCGGCTCGCGTTGCTGCGGGTAGGAGGGCACCTCGACCACCACGCGCTTGAAGCGCCTGCGGGCCTGGCCCACCTGGTCGATCACCACCGGGTCGTAGTCGGAGGCCGCCACGTTGAAGCGCAGCTCGTCGATGCGCATCTTGGCCAGACGGTCCAACGTGCGGTCGTCGGCCAGCAGCCCGTTGGTGTAGACCCAGACGTAGAGCCCGGGCTTGAGTTTGCGCATGCGCGGGATCAGCAGTTCAAGGGCGTCGATATACAGCAGCGGCTCGCCGCCGGTGAACGCCACGCCCTCGATCCGGTCCAGGTGGCGCTCGAACTCTTGCCACTGGGTCTGACGCAACTCGACCCCGTCGTCGGGCGCGTTCGCTTTAAGGGTTTGGAGAAAGCAGAAGTCGCAGCTCGCGTTGCAGCGCATGCCCAGCCGGAACGACATGTAGGCTTGCCTGATGCAGATCCGGCAGCTGGGGACCAGCGGCCCGCTGCTGTACGCCTGATTCGTACCGTGGGTGCGCAGCATCGGTACTTTGGCGCGCAGCGTTTCGATCTGGGCCTCGACCTCGCGCAGGGTGCGATTGAATTCCATGGCCGCAGATTGTATACCCCACGCCGACCGTCGGCAGTAATCCTCGGCGTCCTTGACCATCAATAAAGCGGTTTCATATGATGCGAGCAGTAGTCGACAAACAGCGGAGGCCGCAGATGAGTGTACCGTTTCCGTACAAACGAGTGATCAAGCGCGCCTGGGAGATTACCTGGAAGCACAAGTATCTCTGGTTTTTCGGCTTCTTCTCCTACGGCGGTTCGGGCGGCTGCAACGGCGGCTTCAACATGCCGATGGATCAATCGAGCATGGGCTCGCTCAACGAGTTTGAGATCGCGTTAATGATCGGCGTGGGCGCGCTGGTGCTGCTCTTCGCCATTACCGCGCTAATTCTCAGCTGGGTCTGCACCGGCGGGCTGGTCGACCGCGTGCGGCACATTGCCGCGGGCAACAGCAGCAGCTTCGGCGAGACCTGGCAGGCGGGCAAGACGTACTTCGGCCGCATCTTCCGGCTGTGGCTGCTGGTGCTGGCGCTGGTGCTGTGTTTCATGCTGCTGATCGGACTGTGCGTCGGAATCGGCGCGGCCCTCTACTTCACAATCAACGAGGTGCTGGGGATCGTAATCGGCGCGCTGATCGGGCTGATGGTTATGTTTGCGTTCATGGCGACAATGGTTCTGCTGATGCCGATCATGGCCTGGGGTCTGCGTTTCATCGTGCTTGAGGACATGCAGGTGATCCCGGGACTCAAGGCCGGTTGGGGGCTGACCAAACGCAAGCCCGGCCCCACGGTGCTCAACATCTTAATTATGATCGGCTTCGGCATGGGATTCGCCGTGGCCTCGATGATCGTGCTCTGCCCGTTCATGATCGGCGCGATCGCCCTGATGGTCGGCACCCAGAGCTACCTGTCGTTCCTGGTGATGCTGCCCGGAATGGTGTTGCTCTTCCCCTTGATCGCCGGGTTTAAAACCTATTCGTCGAGCTTTTACACTTTGGCGTTCATGGAGCTGCGCAACATCGAACACCTTGAGGTGGAACAGACTGTAATCGCCACGGAGCAGCCGCTGCCCGAGCCCGTGGGCTGAGCATTCCGCGAAGTCCCGGGATAGTTGCTCGATTTACAACGGAGAGGGAACGATGCCACAGGCTTTAGTAACCGGCGGCAGGGGCTTCATCGGCTCACAACTGGTGCGCACTCTGGTGCGCGGCGGATGGCAGGTGCGCGTGCTCGATCTGCCCACAACGCCGCACGACGCGCTTCAGGGCGTGGAACACGAATTCTACGGCGCGGACATCACCGACCCGCAGAGCTTCGGCGCGGCGTTCAAGGGTGTGGACGCGGTGTTCCACTTGGCGGCGATCCCCCGCGACTGGGGCCCGGCCAAGCTGTTCTTCGCCGTTAACCGCGACGGCACGCGCAACGTGCTGCAGGCGGCGATCGACGCCGGGGTCGAGCGCTTCGTGCAGATGAGCTCCCTGGCCGTGCACAAGTACCGACCCTACTTCGAGGCCGACGAGAACGCGCCGTGCGACGCGACCTATCCGCCCTACGCCACGAGCAAGATCGCGGCCGAGCGCATTGTGCGCGACTACCAGGATCGCGGGCTGATCCAGACCACCATCGTCCGGCCGGGGATGGTGATCTTCGGGCCGTGGGATCGCATGGCCTTCGTGCCGATGGTCGACGCCTTGCGCAAGGGGCAGTTCGGTTTTGTCAACGGCGGCCGCGGACGCTTCTGCTACTCCTACGTGGAGAACCTGACCGCGGGAATGGTGCGCGCGGCCAAGAGCGAGGAGGCGGCCGGTGGAACGTTCGTGCTGGCCGACGACGGCGCGATTAGCTGGCGCGAGTACGCAACGGCGATCTGCGATGCGTTGGACTTCAAGCAATCCAAGCTGAGTTTGCCCTATCCGCTGCTGGTGCCGCTGGCCGGGGCGATGCACCTGGGCGCGCACTTGGTGCGCTCCAAGGCCGGGCCGCCGCTGACCCTCTACCGCATTAAGGTCGCCTCGTGCGATTTGCATTGGTCCAATGCGCACGCCAAACAGGTGTTCGGCTACGACCCGACCGTGGGCTTTGCCCAAGGGTTGCAGCGCACCATCGACTGGTATCGCGAGCACTACCCGACAGGCTAACCGCGAAATTCAACTCGCGGCGGCTTCCTATTCAGTCGCCTAGTTCGGTTCCCGGATCGACGTGGCAGCCGCTGAGGAACGTGCAGCACTCCAACGGCTTGCGCCCCTCGAGCTGCAGGCGAGTGATGCGCAGGCAGCCGCGGCCGCAGGCCACCAGCAATCCTGAGGCCTCGCTTTTAAGAACCGTCCCGGGCTGGGCCGGATCGCAGTCGGACTCGGCGCAGGCCTCGATCACTTTGAGCAGCTTGCCGTCGAGATATGTGTAGCAGCCGGGCCAGGGCGTGAATCCGCGCAGGCGCGAGGCGATCAGCGCGGCGTTCAGCGACCAGTCGATCAGACCGTCGGACTTGCGCAAAATCGGCGCAGCGCTCGATAGGGATTCTTCCTGGGGCACGGGCTCGAGGGTCCCGGCCTTGAGCCCTTTGATCGCCTCGGGCAGCAGCGCGGCGCCCAGGGCCGCCAGGCGCACGGTGAGCTGCTGGGCAGTCTCGTGCGGCCCGATGGCAAGCTCGCGCTGCAGCAGCAGCGGTCCGGTATCCATCCCCTGGTCCATCAGCATGATCGTCGCGCCGCTGACCTGCTCGCCGTTGGCCACGGCCCACTGGATCGGCGCGGCGCCGCGATACTTGGGCAGCAGGCTGGTGTGCACGTTGAGACAACCGTGAAGCGGAATCTGCAGCAGCTCGGGTTTGAGAATCCGGCCGAAGGCGGCCACCACGAACAGCTCGGCGTTGAACGACTGCAGCCACTGAACCAGCTCCGGGTCGCGCATCCGTTCGGGCTGACGCAGGGGCAGGCCCTTGGTCTGGGCCACGATTTTAACCTGGGTCGGATGAAGATTGCGGCCGCGTCCGGCCGGCCGGTCGGGCTGGCTGACGCAGGCCACCACGCGATCCGGCCCCTCAAACAGGGCATCGAGCACCACCCGTGAGACCGCGTCGGTGCCGAAAAAGACTATTTTCCAGGGTTGAGTTTGCATGCCAGGCAAGGCGGGTCTATTCGTTTTCAAGCTGTTGCTTGCGGTACTCCTTGAGCAGCAGCTTGCGTTTGAGCGGGCTGAGCCGCTCGAAGAACAGCAGGCCGTCGAGGTGGTCGATCTCGTGCTGGAAGGCCACGGCCAGAAAGTCCTCGACGTCGTAGCGTAGCGGTTCGCCGTTGATGTCCAGCCCGCTGACCACCACGTGCACGGCGCGCTGGACCTCCTCGTTCATCCCCGGCACCGACAGGCAGCCCTCATCCCAGGAGATGCTCCCCTCGGAGCTTTCGATCACCGGGTTGACGATCTGAATCAGGCCCGATCCTCCCTGATCGACCGGTCCGATGTCGATCACCACCGCGCGCAGGTTGACCCCGAGCTGGGGGGCGGCCAGGCCCACACCGGGCGCGGCGTACATCGTCTCGGCTAGGTCGCGCAATAGTTTGCGCACCTCGTCGTTGACCTCGGGGAGCGGATCGCTGGGCCTGCTCAACCTTGGGTCGGGATGGGTGATTACCTCGCGTAGCGCCATTGTAAAATCCTAGGCCGCCTTGCTCTGGGGGTCCAACGGCAGCTCGATGCGCATCGTGGTGCCGGTGCCGACCACGCTGGTGGCCGAGATCCGGCCGCGATGGTCGCGGATGATGCTGTCCGAGATCGACAGCCCCAGGCCCGTGCCGTCGCCGACCTTCTTGGTGGTGAAGAACGGGTCGAAGATCTGTTTGAGTTTTTCCTCGTCGATCCCGCGTCCGCTGTCGGAGATTTCGACGATTACGTGGTCGTCCTGGGCGTGGGTTTTGATCGTGATCGTGCCCGGACTGTCGATCGACTGGATCGCATTGTGCAGCACGTTCATGAACACCTGGTTGAGCTTGCCCGCGTTGCCGATCACCGTGGGCAGCTCGCCGAACTCGCGGACGATCTCGACCTTGTTCTTGTACTCGTGGAACAGCAGGTTCAGCGTGCTCTCGACTCCCTCGTGGATGTCGACGGTGCCCATCTCCATCTTGTCCACCCGCGAGAAGGTGCGCAGGTCCTGGACGATGGTCTTCATCCGCTCGGCGCCGCGGGTGACATTCTTGACGATCTTGGTCAGATCCTCGTACACATACTCGAAGTTGACCTCTTCCTTGATCTGCTCGATACGCTCGTGGTCCTGATCGGCCATCGGGATCTTTTCCAGCTCGTTGATGATCCGCACCAGGGCCTGGACGTTCTCGTCCATCAACTGCATCGAGCCGTAGATGAAGTTCAGCGGGTTGTTGATCTCGTGGGCGATGCCGGCCACAAGAATGCCCAGCGAGGCCATCTTCTCGGTCTGGTAGAGCTGGCTCTGGGTGCGCTTGAGCTCCTCGTAGGCGCTTTGCAGCTGTTCGTTGGTCTGGCGCAGCTCCTCGTTGGCCACGGCCAGCTCGCGGCTGTGCGCCTCGACCGAACGCTGGAGTTTGATGCGCTGCGTCACGTCGCGCGCCAGCTCAATGCCGGCGATGATCTCGCCGGTCTCGTCGACGATCGGGCTGCCGGTGTTCTCGTAGTACTGCAGGCGTCCGTGTTTGTCGTAGACCCGGCGTAGCGAGCGCGGCACCTCGCCGGTCTCGAACGAGGCCAGCACCGGGCAGCCGGGGCAGGGCTCGGCGCGGTGCTCATAGACCTCGTGACAGCGGTGCCCGCGGTGGTCGCCGAACACGTCGCGGATCGCGTCGTTGACGTAGATGATCCGCATGTCGCGGTCGACGATCGTGATCCCGTCGCCGATCGAACGCAGGAACGCCTCGGTGCGCCGCTGTTCGGCCACCAGCTCGCCCTGCAGCTTGTTGCGCAGCTTGGACTCGAGGTCCGAGCGCTTCTGGGTCAACAGCTCGGCCAGCGACCTGATCCGCTCTTCGATATCGTTCCAAGGCCCCAGTGCGTTTACCTGCGGCGGCGACTGCTCGCCGTTGATCACGCCGTCGAGCATCCCGATCGTGCGCTCGATCGGCGTCCACAGACGGCGCACCAGCACGTAGGAGAGTAGGAAGATCAATCCCGAGAGCAGGGTCAGCGGCATCAGCAGGCGCCAGTAGGTATCGGAATCCGATCCCGGCGGAACCAGCAGCGGCACGATGATCGCCAAGATCACCAGCGGCGTGATTCCGAGGGTGACGCTCAGCGCCAGGGCGCGGCGAACGTTGTGCTCGCGCCAGCGGATCCAGATCGCCTCGCGGCTGAGCCGCATGTAGAACAGCAGGCAGGTCAGCGACAGCGCCGCGGCGACGATCACCGTCACGAACAACGGCCGGGTGGACTGGGACGATCCCTGGATCCAGGAGACCGCCGAGAACACGGCCGCCAGCGCGATCGGCGCGATCGAGCCGACGATCAGCGCGATTTTCAACAGCCGCCGTTGGGGCGTGTCAGGTCGGCTCGACTGTTTGTTCATCGCTCTCGTCAAGATCCTCGTCGCCGAAGGATGTGATCCGGTCCCGTCCGCTGTTCTTGGCCTCGTACATCGCCGAGTCGGCCATGCGGATCAGGTCGTCCTTGGTCCAGACCTCGGGATTAGGGTAGCCCGAAATCCCGACGCTGACCGTAACGTTGGCCGAACCCTTGGAGGAGACGAAGCTGTAGCCGCGAATATCGGCGTGGATCCGTTGGGCCATCTGTTGCGCGCGCTTGAGCCCGGTGTGCGGCAGGATCATCAGGAACTCGTCGCCGCCGTAACGGCTGGGCAGGTCGGTCTCGCGGATGTTGCTGCGGATGATGTCGGCCACGCGCTTGAGCACCGCGTCGCCGAACAGGTGGCCGTAGTTGTCGTTGATGTCCTTGAACTTGTCCAGGTCGAGCATCAGCAGCGACATCTTCAGGTCGTAGCGTTTGGCGCGGCCGATCTCGGCCTCGAGCAGCGTCTGCATGTGGCGATGATTGTAAAAGCCGGTCAGTCCGTCGGTGATCGAGAGGTGTTGAAGCTTCTTGTTGGCGGCCTCGAGCTTGAGGTTTTTCTGGCGGATCTCCTCTTGGGCGCGCAGCAGCTCGAGGTTGGCCTGGGCGAACTTCTCGCTCATCTCGACCGCGATGTCTTTTTGGCGGCGGAACTCCTCGGCCATCTTCTCGAGCTTGGCGCGCTGGGCCTCGATCTCATCGTTCTTTTCGACCAGCTCCTTGTTGATGCGCAGCAGGTCGTCGGTGAGCATGATGTTGCGCATCTTCAGGTCGTAGCGCTCCAGCTCAAGCTCGACCACCTTTTTAATTTCGCGCGGGTCCCAGGGCTTGGACGCGTAGCGATGCACGCGGCCCTGGTTGATCGCATCGATGGCCGTGCGTGCGTCGTCGTAGCCGGTTATCAACATGCGGATCATGTCCGGGTAGGCCTCGGTGGTGCGCGCGAGCAGCTCGGTGCCCTGCATGCCGGGCATGCGCTGGTCGGTGATGATCATGTGGATCTCATCGCTGTCCAGGTGCAGCAGCGCTTCCTCGGCATTGCGCGCCTTCAAGATCTTGTTGTCGCGGCGCAACGTAGCCTCGAGCAGATCGAGGTTCTCCTGCTCATCGTCAACGATCAGAATTGTGTGTCTTTTTTCCGACATTAATACCTATCCGCTAAGTCAAACAATTATCAGAACATAGAAATCGGGTCAACGTCGGGTTGAATACGTACGCCACTGATTTTGATCGATTTGGCCGCCCGTCGCAAGAGCTGAGAGACGAACGGCGAAAGCGCCTTGGTTCCCCGGCCGCGCAGCAGCACCTGCCAGCGATAGCGCCCGCGGACTTTGCTCACCAGCGCCGGGGCCGGACCCAGCACGTCGATCCAGCCCGCGCTGCGCCTGGCCAGCACCCGCGCGATCTCGGCCAGGGCGTTGGCATAGTCCGCGGCCTTGATCGGGCTGGTGGCCGAGAGCCTGACCAACGCCAGCCTGCCAAACGGCGGATAGTCCGCCTCGCGGCGCATCTGAAGCTCGCAATCGAGCAAGCCGATGAGGTCGTGGGCCGCCGCGGCCTTGATCGCGTAGTGTTCCGGCGCGTAGGTCTGCCACAGCACCAGGCCCGCGTCGTCGCCGCGTCCGGCGCGGCCCGAGACCTGCACCAACTGCGAATAGGTGCGCTCGGCCGCGCGAAAGTCGGGCAGGGCCAGCGACTGGTCGGCCAGCAGCACGCCGACCAGCGTGACGTTGGGGAAATCATGCCCCTTGGCCACCATCTGTGTGCCGATCATCACGTCGTGCTCGCCGCGGGCAAATGAGCCCAGCGCGCGTTCGTACCCGGCGCGGCCGCGGGTCGTGTCGCGGTCCAGGCGCAACACGCGGGCTTTTGGGAACAGCTCCTCGACCTGCTGCTGCACCGACTGGGTGCCCGGCGGGCCGAATACGAACTGCGTGCCGCCGCATTGCGGGCACTTGGTCGGCGCGTCCTGAACCTGGTCGCAATAGTGGCAGTGCAGTCGCGAGGTGCTGCGATGCAGCACCAGGCTGATCGAGCAGTTGCGGCAGCTCGGCACGTGGCCGCACTGGGCGCAAAGCACGAACCCGGCCGACCCGCGACGGTTGATGAACAGGATCGACTGGCGCCCGGCTCGCAGAGTGTTTTCCAATCCGGCGATCAGCTCGTCACTCAGCGCCGGAGCCGCGCCTTGAGGATCGGGCGGCCGCCCCTGCATGTCGATCACCCGAATCTCGGGCAACGGCCGATCGTCGATGCGTTTGCTGAGCACGAACGGCTCGAGTTTGCCGCGCTGCACGTTGTACAAGCTCTCCAGGCTCGGCGTGGCTGATCCGAGCACCGCCAGCGCCCCGGCCTGCCTCGCCGCGACCAGCGCCAGGTCGCGGGCGTTGTAGGCCACGCCGTCCTCCTGCTTGAACGAGGTCTCGTGTTCCTCGTCGACCACCACCAGCCCCAGGTCGCGCAGCGGCGCGAACAGCGCGGAACGCGCGCCGATCACCAGCCGCACCTTGCCCGAGAGGATCGAGCGCCAGGAAGCCAGCCGTTCCGATGGCGTCAATCCCGAGTGCAGCACCGCGATTTGGCCCTCGATGCGGCAGGCGAAGCGGCTGACCAGCTGCGGGGTCAGCGAGATTTCGGGTACGATCACGCAGGCCGATAGACCCAGCTCCAGCGCACGCTGCGTCAACCGCACGTAGATCTCGGTCTTGCCCGAGCCGGTCACTCCGCGCAGCAGACAGGGCCGAAACTCGCGTTTCTCCAACGCCGGCTCGAGCTGGTCCAGCGCCATTTGCTGCTCGTCGCTGAGCTGTGCGGGCTCGTCCGCCGCCAGGTCGGCGCAGGCCTCGGGGCCGCGCGGCGCGTCTTCGTTGTGAAACTCGATCAGCCCCTTGTCGCGCAGCGTACGCAGGCTCGCGGCGCAGGGGCCGATGATCCGCGCCAGCTCCGCGGCGAAGATCCGTCCGCCGCCGCCGGCCAGCGCGGCGAGCACCGCGGCTTGACGCGGCGCGCGGTGGACCAGTTGCTCCACGTCGAGTTCCGCACCCTCGGCGCTGAGGGTCACCACCCGCGCGCTACGCGGCCTGACGCTGGGCTTGAGCCGCTCGATGGGCTCGATCCAGCCCTGGCGCTGCATCTGCAACAGGTGGCGGTGACGTGCACCGTGTACCGCTTTGATCAGGCTCTGGGCCGAGCGCGGCCCGCGCGAGGCCAAGGCGAGCAGCGCGCGTTCGAGCTTGTCCGGCGCATTGTGCATCGCCGCACGCCCCAGCTCGGTGAGCTCCAGGGCGCGGTAACTCTCGACGTTGACTCCCGGCGGCAGCATCGTGCGCAGCACCTCGCCCAGCGGCGCGACGTAGTAGCTCGCGGCGAAACGCGCCAGCTCGAGCAGCTCGGGGGTGATCAGCGGCTCGGGGTCGAGCACGTCGCGCACCTCCTTCATCGTCACCTCGGCCACGGGCACGCCGGGGCCGATCACCATTCCGGTCACCAGCCGACGTCCCAGGGGCACCAGCACCCGGCGGTAGTCGAGCTCGGTATCGGCGAGCTCGTCGCCGACGATGTAGGTGAATGTGCGCTCTACCTTTGAGAGGATCGCGACTTCTACCAGCCGTCCCTTGGAAGACTCACGCGGTCGGTTGGTCACTGATGATCCGCCTGAACAGCTCTTCGAGCTTGGGCCGCATCGCCGGGTCCTTCATCGCGTGCATGATGTTGGCCTGGATGAAGCCGAAGACGTCCCCGGCGTCGTAGCGGTCGCCGTCGAACTCGTAGGCCAGCACGCCCTGGCTGCGGTTGAGCCGAACCAGCGCGTCGGTGAGCTGGATCTCGCCGCCCACGCCCGCGCGCTGGCTCTTGAGCAGCCGGAAGATCTGCGGCGGTAAAATGTAGTGGCCGATGATCGCCATGTTGCCCGGCGCATCTTCGGGCTTGGGCTTTTCGACCATCTGCTTGACCTGGATCACGCGCTTGTCGATCCGCGGCCCGGCCACGATCCCGTAGCGATCGACCTGATCGTGCGGCACGGGGAAGGTCGCCACCACCGCCTTGTGGTACTTGTTCCAGACACGCATCATCTGCTTGATGCACGGCACCTTGCTGTCGATCATGTCATCGCCCAGCAGCACGGCGAACGGCTCGTCGCCCACCAGGTCCGCGGCCTGCAAGATAGCGTGTCCCAGGCCCAGCTGGTGCTTCTGCCGCACGCTGACGATCTCGACCATCTCCGAGAGTTGCCGCATCTGGGCCAGGCGTTCGGTGTCGCCCTTGCGCTCGAGGAACGATTGCAGCGACAGGTTGTGGTCGAAATAGTCGAGGATCGAATCCTTGCCCGAGCTGGTGACGAAGATCACGCGTTCGATGCCCGAGAGCGCCGCCTCCTCCACGATGTAGTGGATGATCGGCTTGGCGTAAACCGGCAGCAGCTCCTTGGCTACGACCTTGGTTGCGGGCAGGAATCGCGTTCCCTGACCAGCGCAGGGGATGACGGCCTTTTTAATCTTCACCGCTGACCTCCTTGTTTCCGGCATACGCTATCGGATCGACAAATCGAATGCAAAATCGAACCAGCGTCCCAATGGTCCGTTATAATCAACGTTCAACAACGCATTATAACAACCGTGCGGCGCTTAGGTCCCACAACGATGTTTAGGCTTGATCCGGGGGCGGAACTTTATGCGCGTTGTATGGTCTAGTATGTAAAAGACTCAACCATGCAATTGGGGGCGAAGATGCGGCATCGGCTGATCGCGGTTCTCTCGCTGGTACTGATGATGCTCATGCTCGGCGCGCCGATCGGGGCCGCCCAATCCGCGGACATGCCCAAGCTGCCCGACAGCGCGTTGATGATCCCCTGGTCCGATTTCCAGCAGATCCTCGACCGGCTGCTGCAGCTCAAACAGCAGACGCCCTTGCCCGATCCGCCGCTGGACGCGCTGGTTTCCTCCGCGATCTACCGCGCCGCGGCCTCGGGCGACAGCGTGCTGATCGAGGCCGAGCTCGAGCTGGTTGTGCTCAAGCCAGTGGGCTGGGCCGAGGTGCCGCTGCTGCCCACGGGGCTGGCAGTGGACAGCGTATTGCTCGACGGCCGTCCGGGGAACTTCAGCGTGCGCGACGGACGGCTGAGCCTGATCATCGATTCCCCCGGACCGCACCGCGCTCTGGCGCGGTTCTCCGTGCCGCTGAGCACCGCCGGCGGGCCCAGCGGTTTCAGCTTCGCGATTTTGCCGACCCCGGCCACGCGGCTCGAGGTCGAGCTGCCCGGAGCGGATTACACCGTGCGCGTAGAGCCCGGCGGAGTTGCGCGCGTGGTGCGACGCGATGGCCGCAGCCTGGCGCTGACCGCGTTGCCGCCCTCGAACTCGGTGTCGGTGCGCTTCCAGCGGCTGGTGGCCGACGACGGCGAACGCCAGGCGCGGGTCTCGGCCACGGTGGAGACCATGGCCGCAGTGGGCGAGGGGCTGTTGAGCTACCGCACGCAGGTCAACTACGAAATTCTGCACAGTCCGCTGAGCAGCTTTAAGGTCAAGCTGCCCGCGGGCCTGAGCGTGATCGACGTGATCGGCGAGGGCGTGCGCGACTGGAACGTTTCAAAGCTCGACGATGGAACATTGGTCGATGTGCGCACCACATTCGAGGTCGTTGGCGGCTACAGCCTGACCGTGCTCAGCGAACGCCAAGTGGGCGACGCGGGCGCCGGCGATAAGCTCGTGCTCGGCGCGCCCGAGGCGCTCGAGATCAGCCGGATGGTCGGTTACCTGGCGGTCACCGCGCGCACCAACATCGGCGTGATGGTCGACAACGTGGAGGGCATGCAGCCGATCGACCCCAGCGAACTGCCCGACGGGCTGCGCATGCTCTACGGCGCGCCGGTGCTCGAGGGCTTCAAATATCTGCGCGGCGGCGGCAAGGCCGAGGTCTCCACCGTGCGCCACCGCGACCAGGCGGTGCTTACCGCGCTGGTGGAGAACGCCGAAGCGCGGATCATGCTCGTGGAAGAGGGGCACCTGGTGGGCCTGCTCAAGCTGACGATCCGCAACAAGCGCCGCCAGTACCTCAAACTGAGCATGCCCCAAGACGCCGAGCTGTGGGCGACCTACCTCGACGGCGGGCCGGTCAAACCCGCGGTCGACGCAAAGGGCGATATTCTGATCCCGATTCCCCGCTCGGACGGCGCCACGGATCAGGGCCAGACCTTCAGCGTCGAACTGATCTGGCGTCAGGAGCTTACAAAGCTCGGAGTGCTGGGCACGCGCGAACTGCTGCTGCCCGCGCCCGACCTGTACGTCAACCAGATCAGCGTCGAGCTCTACCTGCCGCCGGGCAGGCGCTACATGCGTTTCGAGGGCAACCTGGGTTCGGAGTCGCGGCGCGGCATGACCTGGGACGTTGATCTGGACAAGTCGCGAATCAACGCCGACCAGAGCGGTCGAGGCTTCGATATGAAGTCGATTAGCCAGTCCAACGTGTACGACGATTACTTCCTGATCGAGTCGCGCGGCGGCCTGAGCACGGGCGCTTTGCCGGTGCAGGTGCAGATTCCCTGGCAGGGCCAGCGCTTCGGATTTACGCGCAGCATTATGGACGAGGGCGAGCAGGGCCTGGTCGAGTTCAACTTCGTCAACCGGAAACTGGCGTCCTGGGCCAGGTTGATCGGTCTGTTGGCGCTGTTCTTCGCGCTGCTGTCCATCGGCTTTACCCTGATCGGACGCAGCGGCCTGATGCCGCCGCTCAAGCGACGGCCGAGCGTTTCAGCCTGGCTGGCCGCACTGCTGATCTATTCGGTCCAGGTAGTGTTGCGCGGATTCATCATGGCCGACCTGGTCTGCATCGTAGTGCTTACGCTGCTGACCTTGTTGGTCAGCATACTGGTTACGCGGCTGGGCGCTGAGTTGCGCAAGCGGGCCAAGACCGTGCGTCAGGCCGTGCCAATGCCGCCAGCCGTTCCACCGATCCAAACGCCGCCGCCGATCGCGGGAGCGCCGTATCGAACGACTCCCGAGAAAAGCTCCGACGATCAGGAGCAGGACTCGTGAGGGGCCGGGCGTGGTTGGTTGTGTTGGCGCTCTTAGCGTTGTGCGTCGCGCCGGCACTGGCCGATTCGGGCGTGCCCACGTTGCCGCACAGCCAGGTGACCGTCCCCTGGGAGGAGTTTGCAAAAATCATCGAGCTGCTGCGGACCAAACCGCCGGTTGAGCAGCCCGATCCGCCTCAGCCTTGGGGCTTGGGCGTGGCGCGCGTGCGCGGCGCATTGGTCGGCGAGGTGCTTGAGGCGCGGATCGATTTGGAGCTGAGTGTATTCAGCGACGAGTGGGTCAGCGTGCCGGTGCTGCCGGCCAACGCGCCGTTGATCCAGGCTAGGCTTGACGGACGCCCCGCGCCCTTGGCGCGTCAATCCGACGGACTGGCGCTGGTGCTCTACGGTCGCGGCACGCATCAGCTGAGCCTGCTGATGCGCGCGGCAGCTCCCCAACGACCCGGTCCGAACAACGCGCTGCTGCCGCTGGTGCCGCGCATCGGTGCGGAGGTCGAGATCGATTTGCCGCAGCGGCTGACCGACGTGACGATCGAGGGTGCGGTGGGCACGCGCGTGGCCGACGGCACGTACCTCGCGGTGCTGCCCGAAGGGCGGCGGCTGGTGCTGCGCTACACCGTTCCGCTGGAGGGCGAACTGGCCCAGCCCGAGCAGAAGCTGCCGCCCAAGGTCGTGGCCGACGTGCAGACCCTGCTGACTCTGGACGAGGGCCTGGTGCGCGCCGACGCCTGGGTTCACTACAACGTGCGTCACTCGCCGGTTTCGAATTTCTCGCTCGAACTTCCCGCGGGCTTTGAGGTAGCGACGGTGGAGGGCGAGGGGATCGCAGGCTGGAAAGTGCTCGAAGTCGATGGTGCGACAATCCTCGAGGCGCAGGTCGGGTTCGAGGTCGAGGGCGACTACCTGCTCAAGCTGCGGCTCGAGCGCAGCACTGAAAGCTCGAACTTCGACGTGCGCACCCCGCTGGTGCACGCGCGCTCAGTGGAGCGCGAGAGCGGCGTGCTGGCGGTCCAGGCTCAGGGCGGCGTGGAGGTCACCCCGGGCGAGATCGGCGAAGCGTTGCCGGTCGATCCCAAGGAACTGCCGCCGCAACTTGTGGCGCGCGCGCAGAATCCGATTCTCTTCGGCTACCGCTACGTGCGGCCGCCGCAGATCTCCCTGAACGTAGTGCGTCACGAAAGCGCGCCGGTGCTCGAGGCGGCCGTGGATAACGCCAACCTGGTCTGCCAGGTGACCGATGACGGCAAGAGCGTGACCCGCGCTCAATACTGGGTGCGCAACAACCGCAAACAGTTCCTCGAGGTGCTCTTGCCTCAAGGATCGGTGCTCTGGAGCGCGTTTGTCGACGGCAATCCGGTCAAGCCCTCCATCGCATCCAGGGGCACTGAACAAGACGAGGCGCGACTACTCGTGCCGCTGAAGAAGTCCGAGCCCGGCGAGGGCGAGCTGCGACCGTTCGAGGTCGAGCTGATCTACTTCACGCCCATCGATCAGATGGACGCCATCGGCTCGCTGGAGCTTTTAACGCCGGTTCTGGAACTGCCGATCTCAATGATGGCGATCACCGCCTACCTTCCGCAGCGCTTCGACTATCTACACGTGGGCGGCAGCATGGACCCGCCGTTGCAGCCGGTCGTATCGCACGGCCCGCTGGGATTGCTCTCACGGTTCGGGGTCGGGAGGAACAAGATGCTCTCCGCGCCCGCGTCGGACGAGTTGAAAGTGTCGGCACCATCGCAGGACCAGACCGAGATGCTGATGTATCGCCAGTCGATGGCCGAGTTGGACAACCGCCAGCGCGTGGCCGAGGAGGAGTTCAGCGGCGAGGTGGCGCGCAAGGTCACGACCTCCAGCGGCAGTCTGCCCGCGCGGTTCAGCCTACCGCAGGCAGGGCAGCCGCTGCGCCGGATCAAGGTGCTGGTGATGCAGGACGCTCCCACGGTCAAACTGATCTATGCCGGAGCGTTCGGCGCCTGGGTGCTCAAGCTGCTGGCGATGGTCGCCGGACTGCAACTGGCCCTGCGCGCCATCGGACACGCTCGGCGGCGTCTGGACCGTGAGCACGGCACAATGCGCAACAACGCGCTGTCCGCGCTCTGGCTGGCGTTGGCGCTGGGTCTGCCCGCGGGGCTCGAGATCGGCTGGGGCTGGGTCGTGTTCGGAATCGTAATCGGGATCGCTGTCGCGGTATTCAAGTTGCGCCGGCAGCGCGGCAAAGCCTCCGCCTGAGCCGATTACTCGAACGCGTCGGCTGGGGCAAAGAGCACTCCATAGCGCGAGCTGATCAGTAGATTGCCCTGGCCGTCGGGCAGCAATCCGCGTGTTTCGCAACCGCAACGCAGCTCGCCGATTTTCTCCAGACTGTCCGGATCCAGGGCGTAAGTCCGTCCGTTGAAGAAGTCGGCCGCGTAGACCCGGTCGGTGATCGGGTCGAAGGCCACCTCGCGAATCCCGCTGTGGCGGAAGACGTTGATTATTTGCAGCGTTTCCAGGTCGATGGACACCAGGCCGTTGAGCAGCTGTCCGACATAGGCGATATTGCGTTGCGGGTCGATGGCTAGGCCGTAGTTGTAGGGGCCGATTAAGGCCCGGCGTCGGATCTCGAGGGTCTCGGGGTCGATCTCGGCGATATGAAATCCGGGGAAGTAGCCGCGGCGGTTCTCCACAACGTAGAGGCTTGTGCGGTCCGGGCCCCAGGCCATGGAGGCCGGCGCCACGAGCTGATTTTCGTAGGTGCGCGAGACGAACGACTCGAAGTCATCAAGATTGCAGCCTACGATCGTGCCGGGCATGCGCGCGCTGGCGTAGAGCCTGCCGCCCTCGGGATCGAGCAGGATGTGGTTGTAGCGCCGCCCGCTGAAACTGTCGGGCAGGTTGAACATGCGTACTATCGACAGTGGTTGCTGGCTGAAAACCAGCGGCGTGGGATTGCCGTTGGAATAGACCAGGCCGTCGATCGGGTTGACCTCGAGCCGTACGATCCACGAGCCGACCTCGGGCTGGTAGTTTTCGATCTCGCCGTTTTGACGATCGATGCGGTACAGCCCGGGCATTGTGCGGTGCTTGAGCGAGTAATAGAGCAGGCGTCCATCAGCCGATAGCGCCATGCCGTAGGCCGGAAGCTCGGTCAACACCTCCCAGCGCGCGCCCGGCGGCATCTGGGCTGAAAGCGGGTCAAGAGTGCACGAGGGTTTGACCGCGCTGGCGCCAAGCGCAAACAGCGCAGCCGTGCTCAGCAGCAGCGACAGCGATCTGCGCCAGGATAGTTTGAACGCGCCCAGAAAGGTCAGCACCGCAGTACACAGCGCCAGGCCGGCCAGGCGCGGCCACAGCACACCGTTGCCCAGCGCATAGCCCAGGGCGCAGGTCAACGCAACCGCCAAGGCCGCGGGGATCAGCGAGCCGGCAAGCAGCCGCAGACCCTTGAATCGAGCGTTGACGATTGCTGCGCAGGCCGCAATGGCCAGGACCGTGGGCAGCAGATAGGGCCAGACGCCGCTGGCCAGCAGGTTCTCGCGCCAGCCGAGCACGAACAGGCCGCCCAGCATCAGGCTGAGCACCAGCGCAATGAAGCGGCCGGCGCGGGAGTAGCGATCAGGCTTGCTCGAGAGCAGCGCGACGATCAGCCGCAGGGGTATGGCGAACACCAACAGCACGCCGATGGCCAACAGCGCGAAGATCATCAGGAAGGTCATCACGAACTGCGCGTCAGGGCTGTTGTAGAACCAATCAACGAGCCACTGCGCCACGGCGCTGTCAGGTCCGAGCCAGATTCGGCTGCCCATCGGCTGTCTCCACTCTCAGTACGCGCTGTGCAAACATTGACGGTCTTGGAAAGTCGGGGCGGGCGGATTCGAACCGCCGACTTCCTGCTCCCAAAGCAGGCGCGCTACCAGGCTGCGCCACGCCCCGAATCCGCGATCTTCTAGCATGCCCCCTCGCGCCCTACAAGCGCGATCGTTGATTTTTGCACATCCTTCTGGTATCCACAAAACCCACCTGCGCGGGGTCAAATTGAAACCTTCTGTCAGTACCCATCTGTTCGCCATGAACGAACTCGAACGCGGCCAGCTTGAGGCCATGCGCGGCCAAGGCTTTGAGCGCGTGGAGATCTGGGGCATGGCCCCACACTTCGACGCGCGTGACGACGCGCGGGTCGAGCTGCTCGACGCCTGGCTTTCCGAGATGGACATGGTAGCCGCTACCTATCATGCGCCGTTCTACAACCGTTTCGGCAGCCCGGATTTCAAGCTCTACTCTTTGGCCACCGAGGACCAGGCTCTGTTGCGAGAGTCCATCGACGCCACCCGCAGGGCGATCGAGGTCGCGGGCTTTCTGGGCAGCGACCTGGTGGTCGTACACGGCCCCGGAGGCGTCGACGACAGCGGCCCGGAATGCGTGCGGCACTTTATCGAATCACTCGCCGAGCTCTCGCAGGTTGCACAACGCGTGGGCGTGCGCATCGGCGTGGAAAACGTCATCACCGACGAGAGCCGGGCCGAACGGCTGGTGGAGCTGATCGAGGACCTGGGCGCGGGTAACGTCGGCCTGTGTCTGGACTTGGGACACCTCAACGTGGAGCAGGATCTATTGTCTGGACTCGAGGCGGGATCCGATCTGCTGCTCTCGGTGCACATCTCGGACAACCACGGTGAGCGCGACGAGCACCTGATCCCAGGCCGCGGGAATATCGACTGGGGTGAGGCAAGCGATAAGCTTGGTTCCATGCCGCGGCTGGCCCACATGGTGCTCGAGGTGATGTCGCACAACGCCGGCGCGCCGGTAGAGGATCCGCTGGTGCAACAAAGTCTGCAAGCACTCGAACAATGCTGGCGGCGCTTTTTCACGGAGACGAAATGAGCTTGAAGCCCGAGCAACTTGATTCACTGATCAACCGGCTGTTTCGTACTGCGGTCGACGGCGTGGAGCTGGCGCGTTTACCCGGCGACGCCTCGGACCGCAACTACTACCGGCTGAGCGCCGATCGCGGCGGCCGTATCTCGTCCTACGTGGTGATGCAGATCCTCGATCTGCCCAACAAGCTGCACTCCGAGGAGGTCATGCTGTACCACGACGAGAACGGCGAGCTGCCGTTCATCAACATCCACCGACACCTTTCGCACGCCGGCATCCCGGTACCGCAGGTCATGCTCTACGACGCGGTCCAGGGGCTGATGGTGCTCGAGGATCTGGGCGACGTCATGTTGCAGGACCTGGCGCTGACCGTCGAAAGCGCGCGGCGCATTGAGCTGTATTGCGCGGCGCTGGACATTTTGGTGCAGATCCACCGTCGCGCCACCAAGCTGCTCGACGGCTCGGACTGCATGGCAACGGAGCAGCGCTTTAACACTGCGATGTACCAATGGGAGTTCGAGCACTTCATCGAGTACGGTGTGGAGGCGCGCGGCGGTGTGAAAATCGAGCCCGCGGTCCGCGAGCGGGTCAAGGAAATTTTCGCCCACTACAGCCGCGAGCTCGACGCGCTGCCCGTGGTCTTCACTCATCGCGACTTTCACAGCCGCAATATAATGCTGCTCGACGATGGACGAATGCGGGTGATCGACTTCCAGGACGCGCTGCTCGCGCCGCGCGTCTACGACCTGGCGAGCTTGCTCTACGACAGCTACGTCGAACTGCCCGAGGAGCAGATCTACCAGTTGCTGGACTACTACGATCGGGCCACGGCCGACGAGCCGGACCGCAAGGAGCAGGGCGAGCTGCGTTTGCATTTCGAGATGGCCGCGGTCCAGCGCAATCTCAAGGCCGCCGGACGCTTCGTTTACATCCAGTGCGTCAAGGGGAACGACTCGCTGGTCAAGTACGTGCCACAGACCCTGGGCTACGTGCGGCGCAACCTGCCCAAGCTGCCCCGCGGCGCCGAGGCGCTGGAGCTGCTGGCGCCCTATGTCGGGGAATGGCGGGACTGAGCCGATGCGGGCGATGGTCCTCGCCGCGGGTCTGGGCACGCGCCTGCGGCCACTGACCGACCTGCTGCCCAAGCCGCTGGCGCCGCTGCTCAACCGGCCGCTGATCGACTGGGTGCTCGACGATCTGGAGTCCGCGGGCGTGACGCGCTGCGTGATCAACGCGCATCATTTGCCCGAGCTGCTCAGCGAACAACTGGCACAACGCCGGGGCATGCAAATCGAGATCAGCCGCGAGTCACAGATTTTGGGCACGGGAGGAGGATTGCTCAAGGCGCGTGCAGCGCTGGGCAGCGAGCCGTTCATCGTGCAGAACAGCGACTGCCTGCTCAGACCGGACTATAATCGACTCTACAAGTTCCATTGCCAAAGCCGGGCGCTGGCCACGTTGCTGATCATGCGCCACCCGCAGCAGCGCAGCTACGGCGAGGTGCGGACCGACGTTGCGGGCCGCGTGATCGACATCGCCGGGCTGATCGGATCGAGCGTCGAATCCGCGCAGTCCGGGATGTTCGTGGGCGTTCACGTGCTCTCGCCGCAGATTTTCGACCACGCGCCAGCGGGCAAAACAGTGTTCGGCGTGGTGCGCGATTTATACGTGCCGCTGATCAAACGCGGCGCGCTGATCCAGGCCATGCTCTACGAGGGAGAGTTCGTTGACGTGGGTACGATCGAGGGGTTTGTCGTGGCTAATCTTTGGGCGCTGGAGCAAATCGACCGGCTCTACACGCGGGCGCTGGAGGATCATCGCAGCCCGCAGCCGGGAGTGTATCTGCATCGCAGCGCGCGGATCGATCCTGCGGCGGAGCTGCGGCCGCCGTTGTTGATCGGCGCGCAATGTACGGTGGAGGGCAACACGCGAATCGGGCCGCGGGTCGTGATCGGCCAAGGGTCCGCGGTGGAGCCCGGCGCGCGGATCGAGCACGCGGTGATGTTGCCGCAGAGCCGAGTGCCCGGTGGTAGACTTATCAACAGTCAGTTGATCATGCCCGCAAAGGAGGGCTGAGCGTGTCCGGCGACAAGGATCTGTTCGACGCCTCGGGAATGCTAAACACCCTCGCGCCGCTGGCCGAGCGCATGCGGCCGCGCAGCCTGGACGAGGTGGTGGGACAAACGCAACTGCTCGCCCCGGAAAGCCTGCTGCGACAGGCCGTGGAATCGGGCAACCTGCCGAGCATCATCTTTTGGGGGCCGCCGGGCTGCGGCAAGACCACGTTGGCGCGGATTTTGGCCGAGGGGACGGGCGCGGCGTTTGTCTCCTTCTCCGCAGTGCTCTCGGGCGTGGCCGAGGTGCGCAAGGTGATCTCCGAGGCCCGCGATCGCGGCCGGATGACCGGCCAGCGCACCGTGTTGTTCGTGGACGAGATCCACCGCTTTAACAAGGCGCAGCAGGATAGTTTCCTGCCGCACGTGGAGAGCGGGGTGATCGTACTCATCGGCGCGACCACCGAGAACCCGAGCTTCGAGGTGATCTCGGCTCTGCGCTCGCGCTGTCGCGTGATGACACTCGAGCCGCTGGAGGCCGAGCAGATCCAGCTGCTGGTGCAGCGGGCGCTGGGTGATTCAAAGCACGGATTTGGCGCGCTGAAGATCGCGGCCGAGCCCGAGGCGTTGCGGATGATCGCCGAGGCCTCCCACGGCGACGCGCGCGTGGCGCTCAACGCGCTGGAGGTTGTGGCCTCGTCCAAGCTTCCGCTGCGCGACGGCTCGCCCTTGATCGATGTTAAAGCCGCGGCCGCCGCGTTGGCCGGGGAGGGCGCGCGGCGTTACGACAAATCGGGCGACGAGCACTACAACGTGATCTCCGCGTTCATTAAGTCGATGCGCGGCTCGGACCCCGATGCGGCGCTGTACTACCTGGCGCGAATGATCGACGCGGGCGAGGATCCGCTGTTCATCGCCCGCCGACTGCTGATCTTCGCCAGCGAGGACGTGGGCCTGGCCGACCCCTACGCCCTGCCGATCGCCAACGCCGTGGCCCAGGCCGTGCACATGCTGGGCATGCCCGAGGGGCGCATTCCGCTGGCCCACGCCACGGTCCACCTGGCGTGCGCGCCCAAGTCCAACTCGGCCTATGCCGGGCTCAACAGCGCCCTGGCCGACGTTGGGCAACACGGCGCGCTGGAGGTGCCGCTGCATCTGCGCAACGCGCCGACCAGCCTGATGAAGGAGCTGGGCTACCACGATGGCTATCGCTATGCCCACGATTTCGACGGCGGGCAGGTCGAGCAGCAACACCTGCCCGAGCGGCTGAAGAACAAGCGCTACTTTCGGCCCAAGGAGATCGGCTACGAGCGAAGGATCAAGGAGCGGCTCGAGGAGTGGAGCAAGCAGCGGCAACGTCCGAAAAAAGACGAGCCGAACAAGTAACAATTTTGGGAACTGAGCCCCCGGGGAATACTACTCGCCGAATTGATCGTTGTTGAGAGCCAAGCGCGCGGCCCCGACCATTCCCGCATCGTTACCAAGCTGTGCGCGGCCGAGTTTGACGCGCTGGGCCGGAATGCGGAACGTGCGAAGCGTAATTTCGCTCCGGATGTGCGTTTCGAGCAGATCGTACGACGCGCCGACCCCGCCGCCGAACAGGAACAGCTCGACGTTGAGCACGTTGAGCACCGCCGAACAACTGCGCCCCAACGCCTCGCCCGCCTCGCGATAAACCTGCGCGGCCTGCGCATCGCCCTCCAGCGCCGCCTGGGCGATGACCTTGGCGTTGATAGATTGCAGGTCGCCCGCCGCCAGCTCGAGCATCAGCCTTCCGCCGCCAAGCTCGATCAACTGCCGTGCGCGCCGAACCATGGCCGGAGCGCTGGCGAACTGCTCGGCACAGCCGTGGCTGCCGCAGCCGCAGGCCGGGCCGTCGGGATCAACGCAGATGTGCCCGGCCTCGGAGGCCATGCCGAACGCGCCGCGCCACAGCCGACCATCGAGGATCAGCCCCGAGCCGACCCCCGTGCCCAGGGTGTAGAGCATCATGTGCTTGAAGCTGCGGCCGCCGCCGATCCAGTGTTCGCCAACCGCTGCCGCGTTGGCGTCGTTCTCCAAAAAGACCGGCAGGTCGCAGGCCGCGACCAGCGGCGAGCGTAAATCCACGTCGATCCAGCCCGGGAAGTTGGGGCTCTGGCTGATCCGCGCGCGGTCCTCGTAGATCCCGCCGGGAACGCCCAGCCCCGCTCCCACGCAATCCAACCCCAGTACGGCGGCGCGCTGTTTGAGAGCGTTGATCCGCTGGGCCAGCCGTTGCGCGACCTGCTCTACATCGAGCGGCCCGGTGGGCTCGGAGCCGCGCTGGATGATTTTGCCGGACTCGTCGACCAGCCCGTACTTAATACGGCTGCCGCCCAGGTCGATGGCAATCGCGCTGCGCATGTTCAGGCCTCCAGGTAGTAGACGCCGTCGAGGTGGCGCATTGCCTCGGCGTGATCTAGGCCGTAGCCCACGATGAAGTGGTCGCCGACCTCGAAGCCGATAAGCTCGGGCTCGAAGAGCACCTCGCGGCGCTCGCGTTTGTCAAACAGCGCGCAGCAGATCAGCTTTTGCGCGCCGAGCTCGCGTAGCCGGTTGCTCAGTGCAAGCATGGTGCGGCCGCTGTCGCAGATGTCGTCCACCAGCAGCACGCTTCGTCCCTCGAGCGCCACCTCGGGCTCGAGCGTGATGCGCACCTCGCCGCTGCTGCTTGTGGCGTTGCCGTAGCTCGCGGCGCGCATGAAATCAACTGCGCAGGGGGTGTCCATCGCGCGCAACAGGTCGGCGGCGAACACGAAGGCGCCCTTGAGCACCACAACCATCAGCGGCGGCGGATCGCTCGGCGGTGTGAGCATGGCGTCGATCCGCTGCGCTAGCTGCGCCACGCGCTGCGCGATCTGCTCTGCGTCCTTGATCTTGATCAGTCCCATTGGCTCTGCATTTTATATGTCCCCAAGGCCGGACGCCAGATCCTTGCGGGCTCAAGCGCAGGGGTGCTACAAACAGGCGATGAATCCACGCCGCGACAAGCTGCTGATTGCCCTATCTGTGGGTCTGCCCGCCCTGGTGCTCTATCAGCTGACCTGCGGCGATACGGTCTTCTGGCAGGACAGCGGCGTATTCCTCGCCGCGGTGCACGACCTGGGAGTGGCCTATCAGCCGGGATTCCCGCTGTACGTGCTGCTGGCCAAACTTTGCACGCTGTTGCTGTTCTTCGTGCCCTTTGTGCGTGCGGTGACCGCGTTCTCCAGCTTGTGCGCGGCAGGGGCCGCCGTAATCTGCGCGATCACGGTATATGACCTGCTGGCCGAAAAGAGTTCGCGTTCAGTGGCCGCGGCCGCGGGCCTGATCGTCGGCTGGCACGCGGCCCTGGGCTACAGCATGTGGTACCAGGCCAACAACGCCGAGGTCTACACCTTCCACGCCCTGCTGTGGTGCGCCACGCTGTACTTCGTGCTGGTGCCCCTGGCTTATGCAAAAAGTCCGGAGCGTGCCCGCGCAAAAAACTCGCTGATAGCGGCCTGCGCGCTGTTCGGCCTGGGCCTGGCCAACCACCCATCGATGTTCCTGCTCGCGCCGCTGATGCTCGTTGCGGCGATTGTCTTTGTGCTGCGCTTTTATCGCGACCAAACACGGCGCGGCGTGCGCACGGTGCTGATCGCCTCGGGGATCGGGCTGCTGTGCGCGGCGCTGCCCTACGTTGCGCTGCCGTTGTTCGCCATGGGCGATCCCTATTTGGTGATGGGCGACGTCACGAGCTGGGGCGGCTTTATCGAGCACGTGACCATGAGCACCTTCGTGGGTAAGGAGGCCAACTTCGGCTACGCGCCGCAGCGGCCGGGCTACCTGCTGACCGAGCTGTGGTGGCAATACCGCTGGTCCGTGGGGCTACTCGGGCTCGGCGCCTTGATCGCGGCGTTCAAAAGTACACGGCTGTTGCTGTTGTGCCTGCTCGCCGCGCTGCCGTTGACCGTGGTCGATCTGCTGTACATCAAGGGCGGCGAATGGGACATGTGGCTGATCGCGACCTGGATCAGCCTGGCCCCGCTGTTGGGCCTGGCAATCGCGTCGCTGATCGGCTGGGCCGCAAGGTGGCGGTTGCTGAGCGCCGCACTGTGCGTTGTCGTGGCCCTGGGCGCGCTGCTGCCCCAGGCCCTGGAAAATTTCCCCTACGTGGATCGTCGCGGCAACTACGACGCCCGCGACTTTGCCATGAACCACCTGCACAAGCTTCCGCGCGGTGCAGTTTTGATCGCCAAGGGCGACCCGGTCTGCTCGACCCTGTCCTACCTGCAGGGCGTGGAGCACGTGCGGTCCGACGTCAAGCTGATCTGGTACCCGATGCTCGGCAAGCCGTGGTATCGGCGTTGGGCGGCCAAGCGTTTCCCCGAGCTGCGCTTTTCATTGAGCAACACGCTGATGCCCCAGCAGCGCGCGGCGCAGGTTTTCATCGCCGACAACCTGCCGCGCCGCAGGATCTTTCTCAACCAGATATACACCGACCTTCCCGGTCCGCCGCAATTCTTCTATCAGGTGCCCTCCGGGACCCTGGCGGAAATCCGTCGCACAGATCCGCAGACCCTGGACCGTGCGATGTGGGACTACCGCCATTCAGATCCGCTGTGGCTGGACCGACCGGCGCGGCCCCACGGCCATCGTCGCCGGGTTAAGGACGGAGTGAACCAGAGCCTGCGCCTGACCTACGAGCACGACATGCTGATGTTCGAGATCCAGGGCTGGTTGGACTGGTCGCGCTACAACATGGCGCACCAGATGCCGCAGTTGGCGATCGAGGGCTATCAGCGGATCTTCGAGCTCGCGCCGTGGTTTAACGACATCAACGCGCTGAACATGTTCGTAATGGCGTTTTACAACACGGGCCGTTACGAGCGCTGCCGCGAGATCCTTGAACAAATTATCGAACTCGATCCGAGCTGGCCCCCTGCCTACGTTACGCTTAGCGAGGTCCAGCGCAAGCTCGGCCGGATCGAACAGTCGCGTCGCAGCCTGGACCACGCCCTGGCCCTGGACCCGCAGATATTACAGAGGATGGGTATTGAGCCTTAGCGGCTGAGTCGGCGCACGCCGATCAATGCAATGCCCAGCAGAGTCAGCAGCTGGGGAATCACAAACACGATGGCGTAGAACAGCAGCCCGGCCTGGGCCGGCTGAAGCATGAACGCGCTGCTCTGGTAGCGGTTGGGGATGACCTCGATCGGCTCGGATTCGCAAAGCCAGCTCAGCGCGTTGACAAACAGCGAGGCGTTGTCGCGCCCCAGGGTGATCAGCTCGTCGCCCGCGAAATCCGAGTCGCCGACCACCACTATCCGCGTTTGTGCGCCGCCGGGCTGCAGGCGTTCGATCGCCGCGGCCAGCGACACGGGTCCGGCCAGATCCAACTCGCCCAGCTCGATCTGCTGTTGCTGCATCAAGGCAACTAGGTCGGTCTCGGCCCACGATGATTTGCCCGAGCTGATCAGGGCGGTGACGTAGGTGCTTTCGGGCTTGGTCTGTTTTGGGATTACGGCGCGCGCCAGCACGAACACCACGCCGTCGCGCACCTTGGATGTGATGGCGTGCGAGGCCGCGTCAGTGGCGATGAACTCGATGCCCAGGGTCGGGCCCTGGAACAGCCGCAGGCTCTCCTCGATGATTACGCAGTCGGGCAGGTCCACGCCGTAGTCGGACAGCAGTGGCTCGAGTCCGCTGATGATCATCGGTTCGAGCATCGTCAGCAAACGTCCGCCGCCGGACAGGTAGTCGGAGATCGCGCGCAACTCGCTTTGGGCGAGCTGCTGGGTCGGCCCGGCGATCACCAGCGCCCGGGCGTCGCTCGGCACATCTCCGGCGGTCAGCAGGTCCAGGGGCGCGACTTGATAGTTCTCGTTGCGTAGCCGATCGGCGGCCGACTGCATGCTGCGCTGCTGCTGCGTCTGCTCGGCGGGTCGTTGAAGCGGCGCCTCGCCGTGACCCTGGAGAAAGTAGACCGCGCCGCGCTCGCCCTGGGTGACGTTGAGGATCGCATTGGTGATCTGCGCCTCGTCCGGCTGCTCAAGCACGTGGCGCGAATCGTTGTAGAGCACGGCCAAGCCCGTGTGCTCGTCCAGGCCGTACTGCCGGGCGAGCAGCGGGTTGCGGATCGGGTCGATGAAGCGCACCTGCACCTGTTCCGAGGCGCGTTCGTACAGCCCGAGTACGCGCTGGGCGTCGGGCTTGTAGGGGTCGGAGTCGGGGAAGAACGCCAGCACCTGCACCGGCGCGTCGAGTTTGCCCAGCACCTCGTCGGTGCGCGCGCTCAGCGTGTTGACCTGGGCGCCGGTCAGATCCCAGCTGTGGTTGAAGTGGCGCGCGCTGAGAAAGTTGACCAGGCCCAGGCCGGCCAGCACCAGCAGCGTGTAGAGCAGGCTGTACAACGCGAAACGCGAGCGGGCGCTGCTGATCCACTGGCCCAGGGAGGCCAGCCGCGCGACAGTGCCCGCGATTAACAGCACCAGCCCCAGCCCGAGGAATCCCAGCGAGAGCAAAATCGTCTGCGGCACGAACAGCAGGTTGATTACGCCGAAGACCAGCAGGATCAGCCCCTCGGCCTGGAGCACCTTGAACAGCATGCCGCCGCTTAAGCGCGCCATCGGGCCGACTCCAGGCTGCGCTGCGAGAGGAAGTTGAACAGCAAAATGAAGCTGACGAAGTAGACCAGGTGTCGTGTGTCGATCAGCCCGTTGATGAAGTCCGGGAAGTGGTCGTTGAGCGAGATGTAGCTTAAAAGCTGCGAGAGCCGGAAGATCAGCGGCGAGGGATCGGAGGCCAGGTGTTCGCCTAGGGCCGAGACGATCCACAGCATCAGAAACGCGGCAAAGGTCAGCACCGCGGCCACGATCTGGTTCTTGGTCAGCGATGAGATGAAACAGCCCGTGGCAATGAACGCGCCGCCCATTAGCAACAGTCCCAAATAGCCGCTGAGCATCACGCCCAGGTCCGGATCGGAGAGCCGCCGCAGCAGCAGCGGCCCGGGCAGGGTCAGGGCCAGGGCGATGCAGAAGAAAATCAGCGTGCCCAGAAACTTGCCCCAGACCACCTGCTCGACGCGGATCGGCGCGGTGAGCAGCAGCTCGTCGGTCCCCTGTTTGCGCTCCTCGGCATAGGTGCGCATGGTGACGAAGGGGATGATGAACAGGATCAGTACGCTCAGCAGTCCGAAGAACTCGGACAGCACGTACTCGGTGACGTTGAGCTCGGGCATCTGCCAGCCGTACTCCTGCAGCGCCGCGCCGTATTCCTGGAGGATCAGGAAGAAGAACAGGCCGGAGAGCATCAGAAAGCAGACCAGCACCACGTAGGCGATCGGCTGGGTGAACAACGTTCCCAGCTCCTTGCGCGCGATGGTGAGGGTTGCGCCCATTGTGCTACTCCGCCGTGAGCTTGATGAAGATTTCCTCGAGCGTGGGCCGCATCTGCCGCATCTGGGCGATGCCCCAGCCGTGTTGCAGCACAGCTAGGCTCACGTCGGGCCCCATCGGCTCGGAGGAGGGTGCGGTCAACACGTAGCGTCCGTTCCCCTGTTCCTCGATCTGCTCGACCGAGGGCAGGGCGCCGAGGATCTTGCCCGCCTCGGGCACCGGGCGGCTGAGTTCGAGCAGTAGCCGCTGATCGCCGGTGTCAAAGCGTTTGGCCAGCGATTCGACCGCGTCGCAGGCCACCAGTGCGCCGTGGTGGATGATCGCCACCCGCGAGGCCACGGCCACCACCTCGGGCAAAATGTGACTGGAGAAGATCACGGTATGGCTTACGGCCAGCGACTTGATCAGCTCGCGGATCGTGTGCATCTGACCCGGGTCCAGGCCGATGGTCGGCTCGTCGAGAATCAGTACCGGCGGGTCGCTGACCAGCGCCTGCGCCAGTCCCACGCGTTGGCGGAAGCCCTTGCTCAGTGTGCGGATCAGTTGGCCAATGACCTCGCCCAGCCCCGCGAGCTCGACCACGCGCTCGATGGCCGCCGAGCGCCGGCGGCCGGGCACGCGGTGGATCGCCGCGACAAAGCGCAGATACTCGTGGACCTTCATGTCGTCGTACAATAGAGGATGCTCGGGCAGGTAGCCCACTACCCGCCGCACTTTTTCGGGCTCGGATACGATGTCGTGGCCCGCGACCTTGGCCGTGCCCGAGCCGGGGGGCAGGAAGGTGGTGAGCATGCGCATGGTGGTGGTCTTGCCCGCGCCGTTGGGGCCCAGGAACCCGAGGATCTCGCCGGGCCGCACCTCGAGGTTCAGTCCCTTGACCGCCTCGAACGGCCCGTAGCTCTTGCTCAGGTTCTCGATACGAATCAAACCGAACCTCATATTATCGGGGGTGTCCGACCCTGCGCGCGAAGGTAATCAGGCAACGCCACGCTGTCAAGTTAGTCCGGATTATTGATGAATATTCCGGGCCGGATATGGCTCCGGGCTACGGATGATGTTAGCTTATCTTGGATTGCTGTTTGCATACGGAGGTTAATTTAATGAGCTACGATCAGAACGCACAGTATGTACCGCCGCCGCCGCCCGCGCCGCCGCTGACGCCCGGAGGCGTTGCAACGCCTATCGGGGTCGGGCCGAGCGCCGACGGGATGGCGATCGGCGCATTGGTGCTGGGTATCCTGAGCTTCTGCCTGGGCTGCCTGACCGGCATCCCGGCGATCATCCTGGGCATCATTGCGGTCAAGCGCATCAACGCCGATCCGCAAAATCGCGGTGGCAAGGGCATGGCCATCGCCGGTATCGTCATCGGTTCGATCATGCTGCTGGTGACGATCATCTTCGGCATCGTCGGCGGAATCTCGGCGATCTACGCCGAGCAGATGGCCACGGATACGTTCGGCAACATGGACCAGAATATTGGCGTAACCACGACCGGCGGCGATGATTACCAGACGCTGTTCGATCAGGCCACGGCCGCGGATCTGAATTACCTCACGGGCAGCTTCACCGCGCCGAGCTCGGTCAACCAGGGCGACTCGTTCCTGGTGGTGCTCAACCTGGCCAACAGCAAGGGCAGCGCCCTGTCGCTGGACAGCGTGGACGTGCACGACGAGTACCTCGCGGGGATTACCATCACCGCTTCCAATCCGGCCTCGACCATGGAGCCGTTCCACATTCCGGTGGACAACTCGATGAGCTACTCGATGAAGACCACGATCCCGGCCAGCGGTTCACGCGAGGTCAGCTTCACCTGCAACGCTGCGCAGCGAGGCACCTGGGCGGGCAACTTCGACGTGTGCATCACCTACTCGGACTGCCTGCAGGTCTACGTTTCGACCACGGTCGACTGACCGCAGACCGACGACGCAAACTCTCCCTCGGGGGCAGTCGCCTCCGGGGGATTTTTATTACCATGAAGAATTCGGGCTAACGGTTGATCGGCCGCTTGATGGGCTGTTGCGGGGCCTGCGGCGGCGGGCAGTACTGCTCGCGGGTCGGTTCGTGGGTGATGTAGACACTGCTGGTGCGCTCGTCCACGCGGGCGCGTACGCCGTCTTTGAAAAGCTCGCCGCGGTTTGCCGAAGTGGGCGCGGGCGGGCCGAGCAGCGTCACCAGCTCGCGCTTGAGAGCCGGCATATCGGCCGGGTCGGCCAGCACCACAGTGGCGCCGAACAGACGCTCGGAACAGCCCCAGATCGTGACGTCGTCGACCCGAAGGCCCATAAAACTCTGCGGTGCGTGCTCCGGAGCGTAGGCGGTTGTCGAGCCGCGCACGGTGTACAGCTGCGTGAGGTCCGCACGTCCCAGCAGCGAATCGGCCCAGCGCATGCCGAGCAAACCCTCGAAATCGAGGTCCGCTGCCAGGGCCAGGCCGCAGGCCAGGACGATCAACAGCAGGGACGATACGACGATTTTCATGCTCAGTCTCCACTCATCATCGGCAGGGCGATGCGCCGCAGAACGTTGCCGCGTCCCAGCACCAGGATCGCACCCTCGGCGTAGCTTAAGTTGCTCAGCGCGCGACTCCAGTCGTCGCCGCGGCTGATCTCGAGCTGGTTGACCATCAGGATTACGTCTCCGGCCGCGATTCCAGCTCGCATCGCCGGGCTGCCGTTCATCACGCTGAGCACCAGCATGCCGCGGTCCATCTTCAGTCCGTGGCTCGCGGCCAGCTCGGGCGAGTTGGCAACGATCCGCAGCCCCATGCGTCGCCAGCCGATGTCCTGGACAGCCTCGGGCGGCACCTCGATCGCCCTGGCTTCCAGGCTCAGCGGGCGGCCGTTGCGCAGCAGCTTGAGCCGGACGTTTTCGCCCACGGCGATCTGGCGCAGCACGTGGCGCAGCCGATCGGGATCGACGATTTTCTGCGTGCCCACGCCGACCAGGATGTCGCCGGTCTGCACGCCGGCGATGTCGGCCGGTCCCTGCCGGACAACGGCGCTGATTACCAGGCCGCCCTGGTCCTGCAAACCCAAGGCCTCGGCCAGTTCGGCGTCGATGGTCCGCGCCTGCAAGCCGATCCAGCCCTGGTGCACCTCGCCAAAGAGGATCAAGTCTTCGTAGGCCAGCTTGGCCTTGTCGATGGGCACGGCAAAGCCGATGCCCTGGGCCTGGTCGTGAATCGCGGTGGTAATGCCGATCAGCTCGCCGCGTACGTTGACCAGCGCGCCGCCGGAGTTGCCCGGGTTGATCGAGGCGTCGGTCTGCAGGAAGTCGTAGTAGACGCGATTGTTCTGCAGCCGCACGTTGCGGCCCACGGCCGAGAGTACGCCGGTGGTTACCGTATGGCTCAGACCGTAGGGATTGCCGATGGCGATCACCGTCTCGCCGATCATCAGCCCGGCGCTGGATCCGCAGGCGATGGACGGCAGCGAGCGGGGCGAGTCGATTTTAAGCACCGCCAGGTCGCGGCGCGAGTCCGAGCCGATCGGGCGCGCTTCAAACTCGCGGCCGTCGGCCAGGGTTACGCTGATTTTGTCGGATTGCATGATCACGTGTTCGTTGGTCAGCACGTAACCCCGGGGGTCGATGATCACGCCCGAGCCCAGGCTGATGGTCTTGCGCGTGCGCGGGCCGATTGCGTCGCCGAAGAACATCTCGAAGAACGGATCGCGCGCCGCGGGCATTCCCGGAACGCGCACCACGCGCTCGGTGGAGACGTTGACCACAGCCGGCGAGGCGGCGCGCACCGCGCGCACTACCGGCGTTTCGCGCTCGTCGGTCTGGGCGGTCGCGCTCAGACACCAAAGCGTCAGCGCGATAACCGCAATCAGCGCCCATCTGCTCATTGGTAAATCAGACAACGCCCTGCGTTTGAAAGTTCCGGCTTGGCAGACCATTGATCTAAGCTAATTAAGCTGGGATTTGATCCTGTCGAACAACGACTCGTGTTTCTTGACCTGGCGTCCCTCGATCTCGGCGAACTCGCGCAGCAGCTCCTCTTGGCGGGTGGTGAGCTTGGTCGGCACCTCGATCAGCACCTGCACCACCTGATCGCCGCGACCGTACCCGCGCACGTGCGGGATGCCCTTGCCCTTGAGCTTGAACACCCGACCGCTCTGCGTGCCGTGCGGGATCCTGAGTGTGGCCGGACCCTCGAGCGTGGGCACCTCGAATTCGGCACCCAACGCGGCTTGGGAATAGGAGATCGGCGCGCGCAAGAGCACGTCGTTGCCCTGGCGCTGGAAGATCTTGTGCGGTTTGACGCTGATCAGCACGTACAAATCGCCCGCAGGGCCGCCGCGCATGCCGCTCTCGCCCTTGCCGCTCAGACGCAGGCGCGTGCCGTCCTCAACGCCCGCGGGCACCTTGACGCTGATTTTTTCGACGCGCGGTACGCGGCCCGCACCCTGGCAGTCGGGGCAGGGATCGTTGATGATCACTCCTTCGCCGCGACACTGCGGGCAGGCCGTTGCAATGGCGAAGAAGCCCTGGGAGCGCCGTACCTGGCCCGTACCCTGGCAGGTCGGACAGGCCGCGGGCTTGGTGCCGGGCTTGGTGCGCGCGCCCTTGCACGTGTTGCAGATATCGTACTTGTTGACCTCGATGGCGGTATCAACGCCAAAGGCAGCCTCCTCGAAGGAGATCTGCAGGTCGTAGCCGATGTCGTTGCCGCGCTGGGCGGAGTTGCGGCCGCGGCGCTGTTCGCCGAAGCCGAAGAACTCCTCGAAGATCGAGCCGAACGTCGAGAACACGTCCTCGAAGCCCGAGAATCCCTGGAATCCGGAGCCGCGTAGACCCTCGTGGCCGAAGCGGTTGTACATCTCGCGCTTCTCCGGGTCCGAGAGCACCTGGTAGGCCTCGGACGCCTCTTTAAAGCGCTCCTCGGACTCTTGATCGCCTGGGTTACGGTCGGGGTGGTAGCGTATCGCCAGCTCGCGATACAATTTCTTAATCTGCTGGAGCTCGGCGTCGCGAGCGACTCCCAGCACCTCGTAGTAGTCTTTTTTAATCAATTGGGATTCCCCGGCAAAAAAACGGGCCGGGCGTTAATCACCCTCGATATTGGCCAGCTCGTCGTAGTCAGCGGGCGCATGGACCTCGACCTGTTTGACTCGGTGGTCGACCAGCGCGCCTTTGATCTTACTCGGCTCGCCGCCGAAGATCTTGTTCTTATCGATGATCTCCGCCTGGGTCGCTACGTCTTTGAGTCCCTTGAGGAACTTGTGGTGGTCTTTTTTATTGACCAGGCCCTTTTTGACGTTGCGCTTCACAGTGCGCAGATCACAAAGTGTATCGAGGTTCTTCTCAGCCACGGCTAACCTCTACAGGTCGTCGGCGACCTTTTCGATAGTGTCCAAATCAACGGCGGAGCGAACCTTGCCCGCCGCGATCTCTCGCAGAGTAGTAACGATCTCTTTGTTGTCCGGGGCGTCGACCAGCGGCTGGCTGCCCCTGAGAATCTGTTTGGTCCGTTGGGCCGCAAGCACCACCAGGGCGAAGCGGTTATCGACGTGCTCCAGGCAATCTTCAACCGTTATTCTCGCCATGCGATTCCTCCGTGGCCTCGGGAGCGCGCTCGATTAAAGCGAGGTCCGCGACCGAACTTGCCAAGCCCGCCAGGGAGTCGGGTTGCAGCAGGTAAATGTACGGCGGGTCGCCTAGACTCACCCGGCGTTGACCGCGTAGCGGCCGTCCAACCTTTAGGTGCGCCAGGGCGTTCCCCTCCGCGTCGTACAGCACGACCTCCAGGTCCGGACGATTCAGACCGACTCGACGCAGACTGCGCGCCGTTACCGCCGGTCCGACCGGTTCAGCCCAGGAGGTCAACTGCAAGCTGTCGAGCAGGGAGCGCACTTTATGCGGATCGACAGTGAATTCGTCGGATTCGCTGACGAACTCCCCCTCGGAGCGCGAGAGTCTAATTGACTGTTGTGGGAATTGCAAGTCGATGCGCTCCACGCTCTCCAGGTTGGGTGAGAGCAGCCCTCTGTCGGCCAACTCGACGCTGTTGACAAGGATTTTATCCAGCGCGTCAGCTTTGAGTGCGTAGGTCTGATCCGCGCCCTCGGGCCTGGCGATGATCTGATCATCCCGGATAAGCAGCGACGTCCGCAGCTCGACGATCCGGCCCGCATCGTCCGTGGCCGATATGCTCAGCCGCGCGTCGGGCCGGCGCAAAGCGCGTTCCATGGGGCGCGCCTCGTCTTGTTCCAGATAGCGCTCGACCTGCAACCTGGTCAGCAGGTTGGCCAGCGACACCAGCCGCGCGCCATCGGCCAGTGCGGGAAAGGGCTCGACCACCCGCCAGGTGCCGTCGGCCTTGGACAGAACACAGCGCTCGAGCAGCCTGCGGCCGCGCTCGATCTTGATTTCGACCAGTTGGTCGGGCGCCACCGGGAAGACCCGGCGGTCGCGGAAGTCAATCGCGCCGTAGACCAGGTAGCGCTCGAACTCCGGCGGCACCAGGTAGACCCGCTGGTCGTTGTGATTGAATACGTAGATCCCGCGGTCCAGTGGCGCGCGATCGCCGAAGCTGATGCTCTGCGAGCTTTGCCCGTCGTCCAGGGTTAAAACCGCGGCGTCTTGGCCCAGGCCGAATTGCTCGAGCTCGCCCGCGTCGACTATCGGCTCGGGGCGCCCCATGTAGCGCAGGGTGTTGACCAGACTGCGCACCACGGTCTGGTCCGCGGCAGCCGCGACCGGTTTGACTAAAAGCCACTGCTCCTCATCGTTCAGTTGTAGCTCGATGGCGCTTTGGCCGCGCGCGATCTCGATGTGTCGTACAGCCTCGGGATCCAGCGACAGCAGCCGTTCGGGCCCCTGCACGGGCGTTGGTTCGGGCTGCACGTCCGCGGGCTGCGAGAGGTAGTAGGTCAGTCCGGCCAGGGCCGCGACCACAATCAGCGCGATCAGTACTCTGATTTTCATAGTTCTCCCGCAAGACGAAAGATCATTGTCGATCGGTCCCGAGCCTGATTAGATTGGCCCCCGGCGTGAGCTCGGCCAACGACTCGTCGTGGCTGAGCACGATTAGCTGCTGTCGGTCGGCCAGCTCGCGCAACAGCTCAAGCAGCGCGGTCCGCCGTTTGCGATCGCAGTGCACCAGCGGGTCGTCGAGGATCAGCGGCAGACCCGCGTCGCCCGATAGATCGTCGAGCACCGCCAGCCGGGCGCAGAGGTAAAGCTGATCGCGGGCCCCGGCCGAGAGCTGTTCGACATCGAGTTGCACTTTACCGCGCAGCAGCGGCAAAGGGTTGAACTGCTCGTCCATCTCAACGCCGCAATAGCGCCCGGCGGTGCAGCGCTCGAACCGGCTGCCGATGGCCTCGCCAACGCGCGCCACGCTCAGGGAGCGGAACTCCTCAATTGCCTCGGCCAGCACCTCGCGCGCCAGCAGCAGCGCCTGAGCGCGTCGCTTGTCCCGTGCCAGACGCTGGTCGAGCTCGACGATCTCTTCTTCGGCCGACTGCCGATCAATCAGCCCCACCGAGGCCACTGTGAAGTCGGACTCGACCGAGCGCAACTGCTGCTCAAACTCCTCGATGCGTTGTCTGCACGCGGCCGCATCGCGGTCTGCTTGGAGCACCGCGCGCTGATCCACGCCGCTGAGCTGCGGGGTTTGGGCGACGAACGAATCAATGCGAGCCTTGTGCACGTCCAGCTCACGGCCGAGCTTGGCCAGGGCCTGCTGTAGCTGTTCGTCATCCGGGCGTCCCGCAACCAGCGCGGCGGCCTGCTCGCGTTTAAGCGTTAGATCGCGGGCCTGCTCATAGCGGGCGCGCACGATGCTCAGATCGTCGAGGGAAAGGCGGATCGCGGAGGGCAGCGCCTCGAGATCATGCTCGTACTGCGCTTCGAGTTCTGCGCACGCCTCACGGGCCTGTGACAAACTCTGGGTGAGTTGTTGCGTTGCGTTGCGCGCCGAGCGGCGCAGCACGACCAGGCGGACCCACAGTGTTCCCGGAACGCATAGCAATGCAATAGCAGCGACCCACGACCAGGGCGAGGGGAGCAGGGCCAAGCCCAATCCCGCACCGATTGCGGTCGCAACGCTGACCATTGCGGCGGAGAGGGCAGGCTGAGGATTAATCGCCTCGAGTTGTTCGCCGATGCGGTCGAGCCCGCGTTGTTCGCGGCCGATGGCCTGGGCGTCCGCGGCCAGCTTGCCGGCCGATTCGAAATCCACGGCGCTCAGCGCAGTCACGTCGCTTAACCCGGCCAGGGCCGCGTTTGTGGCGGCTAAATCGTTGAGCGCGTCGACCAGTTGCAAACGCTCTTTGTAGAGTTCCGCGTGCAGCCGCTCGGTTTCCGCCAGATCCTTTTGCAGCCGCAACAGCTCGGCCCCGCGTTTGGCCAGCAGCTCGTGGGAGTCAAGCTCGGTTCGCTTTGCGACAAGCTGTTCGCGCATTTGCGAACGCTGCACGCCCAACTGCTGGCGTTTGTCCAACGCACGCTGCGCATGGTCCAGCGCCTCGCGTCGCGACTCGATCTGGGATTGGAGCAGCTCGATTTTGCGCGGATTGCGCATCCGTTTGCGGCCCTCGACGTCGAACAAGGTCAGCTCGAAGTATTGCTGTTCCAGCGCGTCGAGCACCTCGTCGCTGCCGCGGGAGGCAGCGCCGGCCAACAGCGTGCGAATCCCCGAAGCGCCGTCCTGCCACGAGCCCAGCAGCTTCTCTTGGCCGATCAACACCAGGGCGCGAAACAGCTGTGGGTCGCTCAATCCCAGGGTCTGCTGCAGCAGGTCCAGGTATTGCTCGCGGTCGGACGAGCGGCCGCTGGGGCTGATCTTCTCGTTCAGTAGTAAATGTTCCTCGTTGTTGATGCGTTCGATCACACGCAGTTGGTTGCTGGAAAAGTCGCGCGTGATCTCGAGCAAGCGGCCCGCGCTTTGGATGGCCAGACCGGCCTGATATTCGCCGCCGCCGGGCCTGGGCAGAAATCGCTCGCGGTTGGATTTGAAGCCGAACAGCACGCCGAACACCGCTTCGACAATGGTCGACTTGCCCGATTCGTTGGGTCCCAGCACCAGATTCAGCCCCGGCGCGAATTCGTACTGCGCGCCGCGCAGCGCGCCAAAGGCGTCGAGGCGCACGCTGACCAGTCTCACGTCTGGTCCCCGCGTTTGAACTCGACCAGCGCCAGCCGCGTGGCCAGGGTCAGCAGCTCGCGCTGTTGATCGTCCGCAGCGGACTCCAGCCGCTGGGCCATGCGTTGCACGAACGCGCCGCGCACCGTGCGCTCGGCCCCGAGCCGCTCCAGCTCGCGCGTTGAGATGCTCAGCGTATCGTCGATCAGTTCCAGGTAGTCCAGCCGCGCCTCCAGGCGCTGACGCAGCCCGGCCAAATCGAGCTCGAGCGGAGGGGAGCCGCGCAGAGTCACGCGGCAGATCGAAGCCTCGCCGCAGGCTGTGACCGCCGCGTCCACGGCCTGGTCCAGCGATTCGACGTCGCTTTGTTCGACCTCCACCGCGGCGAGCTGCCTGGTCTGGCAGTTCTCGCTCTGGATCCGGGCCCCTCCGGCGGAGAGTTCGACCCACAGAAAAGCGCGCGGCCCGTTCTCGGTGAAATCCTTGCCCTCGGGGCTGCCGCAGTAGGCGGCCACCAGCCGACCCTCGTGCTCCACAGTTTGTTGGCGGTGTAAATGCCCCAGGGCCACGTAGTCCAGGCCCAGATCGGCCAACTGTTCGGCGGTTACCGGCACGTCGCGCGTGGGCACCTGCCATTGCGGAGCACGCACCAGGGTGGCGTGCAGCAGACCCAGGTGCAGGCCGGGCAGATCGCGGCGGGCCATACTCGACAGCGGGTTTTCCGTGCCGGGACGAGCGGCCAGGCCGTAGAGGTTGATCCGCTGGTCGCGCACGGTCAGCGGGACCGGCGATTCGCAGCGCGGGTCCATCAGCACGATTGCGCCGGGCAGGTTGATCGTGCGGTAGATCGCGTCGGAGGCGTCCACGCCGTCATGGGTGCCGGGGACCAGCACGCAGACCACTCCCGCGGCCTCAAGACGCTCACAGCCGCGGCGCACGCGCTCGATCACCCGTTGCGGCGCGGCGTTGCGGTCGAACAGGTCGCCGGCGATCGCCAGTATATCGGCCTGGCCCTCGATGGCGCGATCCACGATGCGCTCGAAGGTCGCCGCGAAATCATCGCGACGCTGATCAGCGAACTCGCCGAACTGCACCATGCTCGCGCCCAGGTGCAGGTCCGCGGTGTGCAGCACGCGCACGCTCATCGCATGCGTCCCAGCAGCACGAAGGTCTCGACGTTGCCCTTGGGTCCGGGCACCGTGCTCTCGAACTGGCCCAGAGGTTTCAGCCCGAGCTTGGCGGCTGCGCTGAGCACCGCATCGACAGCCTGTTGACGCAGGGCCGGGTCGCGCACCACGCCGCCCTTGCCGACCTGTCCGCGTCCGACCTCGAACTGCGGTTTGATCATCGCCAGCACGCGTCCGTCGGGCTTGAGGCAGCGCAGCACGGCGGGCAGCACCAGGCTCAGGCCGATGAAGCTGACGTCGATCAGCGCCAGGTCCGCGGGCCAGGGCATGCGTGAGGAATCGAAGTTGCGCACGTTGGTGCGCTCGAACACGGTCACGCGCGGATCGTCGCGAAGCTTTTGCGCGAGCTGGCCGTACCCCACGTCGATGCCCACGATCCGGGCTGCGCCGCGTTGCAGCACGCAGTCGCTGAAGCCCCCGGTGCTGATTCCCACGTCCAGGCAATCAAGCCCCGTCACGTCGATCTCCAGGCCGTCCAGCGCGGACTGCAATTTGAGTCCGCCGCGACTGACGAATGGGATGTCATCGCCGCGCAGGCGCAACGCCGCGTTCGCGGCCACGGCGGTCCCGGGCTTGTCGCAACGCTTGTCGCCGACAATTATCCGACCGGCCATGATCAGCGCAACGGCGCGCGCGCGGCTCTGGGCCAGGCCGCGTTCCACGAGCAGCGCGTCGAGTCGGACCTTGCCTGGATTATTCATGAAGCTTCTACTGCTGCGCACAATCTGCTCACAACAACTGCGTCATCCTCGCCGATCCATCCTCGACGTACCACAGCGGGTACGCCTGCGGCGTATCGACTCGGCTTTCTAGTTCTTGCGGCATTTTGCACGCCTCGTCTACGAACCATCATGAATAATCCAGGCTTGTCGCGAGGAGTCATAGCGGACCAGATTAAACCCGGATTGGCGCTCACGGGCAAGGCCGGTGCGGGTTACGCTACGTTGTTTCCAGTGGAGGAGTCGCGGCGAGCCTTATCGCGGGGTCGTTCGACCAGCTCGAGTACCGCATTTAGCAGGTGTTCGTCGTCCAGGCCGCAGTCAAGGGCGAGCTGTTCGCCGTCGCCGTGCGCGATGAAGCGGTCGGGGATTCCAAGCCGCGTAACCCGCACGTTGCAAAGCCCCTGGTCGGCCAGCAGCTCGAGTACTGCGCTGCCAAAACCTCCGGCCAAGGCGTTGTCCTCGAGTGTGACCAGTCGGCCGGTGGAGCGCGCCAGCTCGCAGATCGCGTCGCTGTCCAGGGGTTTGACAAAGCGTGCGTTGAACACCGCGCAGTCCACGTTTTGTTCGGCCAACCGTTCGGCCACGGCCAATGCTTGGTGCGCGCGCGGGCCCAGGGCCACGATGCCCGCGTCTTGGCCGCGGCGCAGCCACTCCCCGCGTCCGATGGGCAGCGCTTTGAACTGCGCACTGGGCTTGACGCCCATGCCTGCGCCGCGCGGGTAGCGCAGCGCAACCGGGCCTTCGTGCTGCAGCGCGGTGTAGAGCATATGCCGCAGCTCCTCTTCGTCCTTGGGCGCCATCAGCGTTATGTTCGGGATGTGCCGCAGGTACGAGAGGTCGAACGCGCCGTGGTGCGTGGGGCCATCGGCGCCGACCAGGCCGCCGCGGTCAACGGCAAAGACCACCGGCAGGTTTTGCAAACAAACGTCGTGCACGACCTGGTCGTAGGCGCGCTGTAAAAAGGTCGAGTAGATCGCGGCCACCGGACGCAGCCCGGCCCGCGCCAGCCCGGCGGCAAAGCAGATGCCGTGCTGCTCGGCGATCCCCACGTCGTAGGTCCGGCGTGGAAAGCGCTGGGAGAAAAGCTCCAGGCCCGTGCCCTGGGGCATGGCCGCGGTTATTGCCACGATCCGCTCGTCGCGCGCGCCAAGCTCGCAGATTGCATCGGAAAAGACCTGGGTGTAGCTCGGCGGTCCGGGCTTGGAGCGCGGCTCGCCGTTGGCCGGGTCGAACGGTCCGATGCCGTGGTAGCGCGCGGGGTCGGCCTCGGCCGGCGCGTAGCCTTTGCCCTTGCGCGTCACCGCGTGGACCAGCACCGGGTTGTCCAGGTGCCGCACGTTGCGGAAAGTCTCGATCAGGTCGTGGGTGTTGTGGCCGTCGATCGGGCCGAAGTACTCAAAGCCCAGCGCCTCGAACAGCAGGCCGGGGGTCATGAAGCCCTTGAACGAATCCTCGAGCTTTTTCGAGATGTGGAACACGTCATCGCCAATGGCCGGAATGTTTTTGAGCATCGCCTTGAGCCGTCGGCGGATGCGCGTATAGAACGGGCCGGACATCTTGCGCGAGATGTAGCTTTGCAGCGCGCCGACGTTGGGGCTGATGCTCATCTCGTTGTCGTTGAGCACGATGATGATTCGACGGCCCAGGTGCCCGGCCTGGTTCAGCCCCTCGAAGGCCAGCCCCGCGGTCATCGAGCCGTCGCCGATCACGCTCACCACGTCCTCGCCGCGTCCGGCGAGCTTGAGCGCCTCGTTCAGCCCCAGGCCTACGGAAATCGAGGTGCCGCTGTGGCCCACGGTGAACAGGTCGTACTCGCTCTCATCGCGATGCGGGAAACCCGAGAGCCCGTCGTGTTTGCGCAGGGTGCCGAAGCGTTCGGCGCGTCCGGTGAGCAGCTTGTGGGTGTAGGCCTGGTGCCCCACGTCCCAGATCAGCCGGTCGTGAGGCGCGTCGAAAACGTAGTGGATCGCCAATGTCAGCTCGACCACGCCCAGGTTGGAGGCCAGGTGCCCGCCGGTGCGGCTGACGGTCTGGACGATCAGCTCTCTGATCTCCTCGGCCAGCTCGGGCAGCCGTTCCTCGGGAATCAGCTTGAGCTCGCGCGGGCTTTTGATGCGTTCGAGCAGGTTCATCGATCGGTCTCTATTGTTCGGGTTCCGGGTCCAGTGGCCGGCGTTCCACGCCGTTTTCGGTTTTCACCAGCTGTTCAACGCGTTTTGAGATCAGATCGAGCTTGTCAAGGCAGCGCCGTGAGAGTTTGACACCCTCCTCAAACGCGGCCATTGCCTCCTCGATGTCGATCTCGTCGTCCTCGAGTTTTTCCACGATCTGTTCCAGCCGGGCGATCTGGTCGGCCAGCCGTTCCTGATCTTGATTGTTCTTCTTCATCAGACAGCCCCCGCCGCCGTTGGTTGCACGGCAAATATACTGTGCCGATCCGCGGCCGCGCAAACGGCCGTCACCGGATCAGTTATCGTCGACCTCCACGTCTTGAACCAATGCGCCGAACGCGCCGCGCGCCAGGGAGACGTGCACCGCGTCGCCGACACGCAGCGCGGACGCGTCGCGTAGCGGCTTGCCGTCCGGCCCGCGCACCAGGGCGTAGCCGCGCTTGATAACCGCCGGCGGTCCGGCCGCTTGCAAGCGCGAATCAAGGCTGCTGCGCAGCGCGGACTGGCGCTCGATGCGAACTTGTGCCGCGCGGATCAGCCGTTGGAAACGCGCCTGCACCAACAGCGCCACGCTGCGCGTTCGGCGGTCCGGCGACGAGGCCGCGACGCGTGCGGACATTCCGCTGCAGCGCTCGTCCAGGCGCTGAACCCGGCCGCGCATCGCCGATTCGATCAACGCCCCCAGGTCGTCGAGACGTTGAGAGGTGCGTTGCACCAGCTTGCGCGGGTCGAGCAGCCGCGAGCTCAGCGCGTTTACCGCGTCGCGTTGTCCGTCGATCATCCCGCGCAGGCGATCATAGGCGCGTGATCGCGAATTTTCGATCGATTCCTCGACCTCTGCGCGGTTTGCAACCGCGCGTTGGGCCGCGGCAGTGGGCGTGGCCGCACGTTCGTCCGCCACCAGGTCGCTCAGGGTCCAGTCGATCTCGTGCCCCACGGCCGAGATCACCGGCAGCGGGCAACGCGCGATGGCCCGCACCACCGACTCCTCGTTAAACGCGAACAGATCTTCGAAGCTGCCGCCGCCGCGGCCGACGATTATCACCTCGACCTCCGGTGCATGATCGACCAGTCGCTGAAGCGCCCCGGCGATCTGCTCGGCCGCGCCCTGGCCCTGAACCAGCGTCGGGCTGAGAACAACCGGAAGCCCGGGAAAGCGCGACTCGATGGTGTTCAGAATGTCGCGGATCGCCGCGCCCGTGGCACTGGTCACCACGCCCACGGCCTGGGGCAGATCGGGGATCGGTTGCTTACGATCGGCGTCGAACAGCCCTTCGGCCGACAGCCGGGCCTTGAGTTGCTCCAGCGCGAGCATCATCGCGCCCACGCCCGTGGGCTCGATGTATTCGGCCAAAATCTGCAAATCGCCGCGCGCGTCGTAGACCGTAACCTGGCCGCGCACGATTACGCTCTGGCCGTCGCCCGGCTCAAAGCGCAGCAGCCGCGCGCGGCTGCGGAACAGCACGCAGCGGATCTGGGCGCCCTCGCCGGCGAGGGTGAAGTAGCAGTGGCCCGAGGCCGGACGCCGCAGGTCGCGGATCTCGCCCTGGACCGCCACGTCGTCGAAGGTCTGTTCCAGGCCGCGGCGCACCAGCGCCACCAGCTGGGCCACCGGCAACGGCTGCGAGCGCTCGGAACCCGGGAAATATTCCATTACAACAGGTCGGGAATTTGCTCGATCAACTTCTTGCGTTCCTCGGCCCGACTGGCCGTACCCACGGTCCTGCCGCGTTCGTCGATCAGCACCAGGAAGGGCAGGGAGGAGCCGCCCATCGCGGGCAATCCCTCCTCGCCCGAGAGCAGCACCGGATAGCCCACGCCGTGCTCCTCGCGGAACCCCTCGGCGATCGACGCGTCCTCGTTGTAGTTCACGCCCACAACCTGCAGCCCCTGCGGGCCGTATTCGGCGTGCAGCCGGTTGAGCTCGGGCACCTCGTTGATGCACGGTGCGCAGTACGAGGCAAAGAACACCATCAGCAGCGGATCGCCGCGATAGTCCGACTGCACCACGCGTTTGCCCTCCAGATCCTGGAACTCGATCTGGCCCATGGCCTTGATGCCGGTCAGCGCCAAATAGGCGGCGAGCAGGATCAGGATCAGGCCGCTGACGATTTCCACCGCGCGGTAGTGCGTGCGCATTTTGCCGAAGAACTTCATCGCCTGATTGACGAACAGCGCGGTGAGCAGAAACGGCATGCCCAGGCCCGCGGAGAAGATCGCCATCGTGGTCAGGCCGCCGATGAAGCTCTCCTCGGTCACGGCCAGCGGGATGATTGCGATCACGATCCCCGAGAGGCAGGGGCTCAGCGCAAAGGCGAAGGTGAAGCCCACGATGAACGAGCCGATCGGTCCCAGCACCTTGTTTTGCACCTGAATCCGGTGTTCGGTCATCAGGAATTTAAGCTTGAACGCGCCCATGATATGCAGCGCCAGCACGACCACCAGCGCCGCGGCGATGATGTAGATCGCCGCCTGGTATTGCCGGATCAGCTCGCCCAGGGCGCCGGCCAGTCCGCCGACGATCAGGAATACAACCGAGAAGCCCAGGATGAACAGCACGGTGTTCAGCAGCACCTTGCCCAGGGTTCCGCCCGATCGTCGTTCGGCGGTCAGCTCGTCGAAGCTTACCCCGGAGATGAAGGTCAGGTAGCTGAAAACCAGCGGCAGTACGCAGGGCGTGAAAAAGCTCAGGATGCCAACGGTGAACACGCCCAGGCTCGAGATGTGCTGTAGGTCCAGGAAGTAATCGATCACACTTTGCACGACTATTTTCTCCGATCAGCTTGGTTGCCAAAGCGAGAATTGTCATCCAACGGCCGTGCCGTTTCCAAGCCATGATGCCACATAGAGCGAAAACGGGCCGACCTTGCAGCCGACCCGAAGTTGAGCTGTTTGGGGCAGCCGCCTATTTGAAGCCCTCGACCCGCAGTGACTTGTAACGGTAGTTGCGGGTGAAGGTGCCGCGGAACACGATCTCCTGCGGCTCGCCGAAGACCAGCGGCTTGTTGGTGGCGAAGTACGAGGACTTGTAGTCCACCAGCTCGCGGTTCTGGTCGAAGAAGTTGACCTTGACCCTGACGTTCTGCACCGGGAGGTTGGTGTTGTTGCGCAGTTTGGCGAACAGCGTGAAGTTGCCGATCTCGTCGGCGAGCCAGCGCGGATCGTAGATCTCGATCGGTTCGGCCAGCACGCGCACGCCCTTCCAGACCAGCGGGGATTCGGCGAGCTGTTCGTCCTCGGTCCGCTCGACCAGCCCCTCGAAGTCGAAGCTGCGATCGACTCCCTTTTTCAACCCGATGGTTTGGCACACGCGCTGGGAGTAGACGTAGAGCGTATTGGTCTCCGGGTCTTCGAACACCACCTTGACCCGGATGTTCGACAGCGGCAGGTCGGTGCGGTTGCTCAGGGTGTAGTGCAGTTTGAAGTAGCCGGTGTCGTCGTAGACCAAGTCGTTGTCGACATAGGTCAGCTGGACCGGGTAGTTGTCCAGTTGGACGTCCCAACGTTTGAACTCGATGTTGCCGTCCTCGATCTGGGCTTGGAACACGAACGGCTCGGAGCCCTGCGCCGGCAGCTGATTGTCGATGAAGAAATCCTCCTCGCGTGTGATCATCGTGGGGATTTCCTTCTCGGCGCCGGTGCCCGGCTTGTGCGCGACCTCGTCGAATTCCTCGGCCTCGCGGCCGTCATCGGTGACGTCGGCGGGCAGCTGCAACGGGCCCTCGTTTTGGCGCTCGTCGCCCCGGCGCTGCGAGAACGAGACCAGCAGGCGCACGTGGTCCAGCGGCAGGGCGATTATATTGCGGAACGTGCCCCGAAGCTCGAAATCGCCGCCGGTCGTGGGATCGTAGGAGATGCGCTCGTTGAGGATTTTGATCGGCGAGCCCATGTGCTGGATCGTCTGCACGCGCAGGTCGTGTAGTTCGCGCGTGATAATGTTGTCCTCGCGCACCCAGCCGCCGACCTGTTCGGCCGTACCCTCGCCGTTGAGCTTATTGACCCTGTACCAGCCCTGGTCGTAGTCCCGCGCCAGCAGCTCGTCTCCGGCCTGGAAAGTCTGGACCTTTTCGCTCTCGGGATCGGGCGACTCGTAGCAGTCGGCCTTGGCCGCCACGACAACCAGCGGATTGCTCAGGTTGAGCCGATCGTTGCGGTTGATGGTGTAGATCAGCAAGGCGACGATCAGCAGGACCACGACGGTGCCCATCAGCGCCAACGCTGAACTGGTCCGCTTGAGCTTTCTGATGTCGGCCTCGATCTCTTTATCAACGTGATCGGTAAGGCTCTTGATGTTTTCCTTGGGGTTCTTGAGCTGTCCCATGATCATCCCTTACTGAAGCAAGTCCCCGGTTCGGGGAAGCGCCAAACCGCCGAGGTCGAGCGCATCGGATTGGAGGGAGCCTTCGTCGGTTTCGAATACTCCGTCGTAATCCTTGTCGATTTGATATCGCGCATCGCCTCGATCGTCTCGATATTCCCTGTAATCTATCCGCCCGTCGCGGTTAAAGTCTATCTCAAAGATGACCACCTTATCGTCCTGGTAGGTGGCGAAGGTGTCGAAACGTCCGTCGTTGTCAGTATCCCATTGCGACGAGATCAGCTCGCCGTTGCTCCAGGTCTCCAGGTAGTCTACGACCCCGTTGTTGTCTGTGTCGCGCTCGATTATCCCGTCTTTATACCACAAGTAGGCCTGAAGCACCCAGTCGAAAGGCAGCATCACCGAGACCATCAACAGCATCCCCACGATGATCACGCTGATCAGCAGCAGTCGCAACAGCCGGCCGGGCCTGGGCAGGATGCGGCGCGATCGATTTTTGGTCGTGCTGCTCATCGGACTCCCTACAATGGACGGTCTGTCCCAGAGGATAATCCAGGTGATTGACGACAGTCCACCTTTAAGGTTAGATACGCGAACTCGGTATGCTGATTATTACGCCTATGACAGTCGTTAAAAACGACCCCCGAGGGGATGGAGACCGCCGCCGTTGAAGGTATTGTCATCACTTAAGCTCTCGGTCTGGTTGCTGTTGATCTTCACGGCGATGTGCCTGGTCGGCGTGCTCATTCCCCAGCGGCCGGGAATGATCTGGGTGCCCCACGGCGAGCTGTTCGAGCAAGCGGCAATGGATTACCGCCAGACGCTGCAGGCCGGCGGCGACCAAATGCCCCTGGCGCTGGCAATCGCCAATTACCTCAATCCTTACGACGTGTTCCGCTCGCTGCCGTTCGTGACGCTGATCGTGTTGATGCTGGTCAATATCATCGCCTGCTCCATTGATCGGCTGACCAAGCTGCTGCGCTCGCTTCGCGCGCCGATGCTCAAGCTCGACCGCACTGCGCAGGGCGCGTTTAGCAACCTGGTCGAGGTGCGTCTGGGGCAGACGGCGCTGGAGGGGCTGGAGTCCCGGCTGGCGCGGCACGGCACGCTGCGCAAGCTCGAGCAAGACAGCGCGGTCTACTATGCCGTGGAGCGCGGACGGCTGGGCCGCTTCGGCGTGTACATGATTCATCTGGCGGTGCTGGTTTTGGCTGTAGGCGCAATGATCGGCGTGCTTTACGGCCAGCGCGGGATGATCAACCTGCCCGAGGGCGGATCGACCGAGTTCTTTTACGACCGCGACAGCGGCGAACCGATCGATCTGGGATTCAAAGTCAGCTGTGAAAGCTTCAAAATCAATCTCTACCCCGGGACCCAGGAGGTCAGCGACTACCTCTCGCATCTGCTGATCGAGCGTCCCGGCGAGCCGCCGGAAAGGACGATGGTCGAGGTCAACCGGCCCTACAAGGCGCCCAACGGCTTCACCCTGTACCAGAACAATTACGGCAATACGACCCTGCTGCAGATCGAGGACAAGGCCAGCGGCCGCACCTACCAGGTCTCGTTCGAGTCCGAGGCTCACGGCCCGCTGGCCGTGCCCGACTCGCCGCTGGTGCTGGTGCCGCTGTCGTTTCGCGAGGATCCGCTCTACGGGCCGCGCCTGGAGCTGGCGCTGCAACATCCCGACGGGTTCGTCGAGCGCGCGCTGCTGCTGTTTCACTACCCGGAACACGACGCCGACCGACCTGACGCGCGGACCTCGATCACGCCGCGTTCGGTGCAATACACCGGGCTCGAGGTCGGCTACGACCCGGGAGTTTCAGTGGTCTACCTGAGCTTCGTGCTGTTCATGGTCGGCCTGTTGATCGTCTTTGGCGTGCCGCACCGTCACTACTACGCCCGGCTGGAGGGAAACAAGTTGTATCTCACCGGCCGATCGAACAAGTACCAGGACACCATGGCTCAAAAACTCGAGCAACTGGCCGCGGAGCTAAAGGCATGAATCTCGACCTGCTATCCCACCCGCAGCTTTTGGGCCCCTCGATCCAGTTTTTCAACTTCGCGGCCGCGGCCTACCTGCTCTCAACAGTGGCCTACGTGATCCACCTCGCCCGCCGCAGCCGCTGGTCGTGGCTGCTGGGTGTGGGGGCGGCCGCAGCCGGAGTGACGGCCCAGACCGTGGGCCTGGCCCTGCGCTGGATCTCAATGGGCTGGGACCACCCGCCGTTCACCAATATGTACGAATCGCTGGTGTTCTTCGCCTGGGGGATCGTGCTGGTCTACCTGGTGGTGGAGTGGCGCCATAAGGTCCGCGTGGCCGGGGCGTTCGTGATTCCCCTGGCGTTCGTGGCCATGGGCGTGGCCAGCCTGCAACCCGGCCACGGAGTCAGGCCGCTGATGCCTGCGCTGCAAAGCGTCTGGCTGCACATCCACGTGGCCACCGCGGGCATCGGCTATGCCGCGTTTCTGGTGGCTTTCGGATTTTCGCTGCTCTATCTCTATAAGGTGCGCACCCGGCTTGTGGGCTTCGGCCTGACCACATCGTTGGTCGGCGCGGCAGTGGCCGCCATGGCCAGCAGCCTCGAGATCTTCGACCGCTCGGGCCAGGGGATCTGCATGCCCGCCAACAGCCTGATCGCCATGCCCGGAGAGTTGGCCATGGTCTCCGAGCGCTGGGTGCCGATCCACGCGCCCGGGCCCTGGTTGCTCGGGGCGTTCGCCCTGTTCCTGTTTGCGGCGGCTGCTTTCGGCGTCAGCCGCGCCTTTGACAACGACCAGCGCTCCGAGCGCGTGGGCTGGGGCGTGCTGGGCCTGGCGCTGATCGCCCTGAGCGCTGCCGCGGCAGTCTATGTCTACGTGCTGAACAGCCGCAACGACGTGGGCATGTCGGGCAACCCCTACCGCCTGGCGATGCTGCTGGTGGGCTGGCTGGCCGTGGTGCTGGTCTTTGTGCTCAAGCTGTCGAGCAACGGTCTGCGAGAGGCGCTGCCCGACGCCCAGCGGCTGGACATGCTCTCGTATCGCGCGGTGGTCGTGGCGTTTCCGATCATGACGTTGGTGATCGTCACCGGCGCGGTCTGGGCCAACGTGGCCTGGGGCACCTACTGGTCGTGGGACCCCAAAGAGACCTCGAGCCTGATCACATGGCTGATCTACGCCATCTATCTGCACACCCGCGTAACCCAGGGCTGGACCGGCGTACGCACGGCCTATATCTCGATTATCGGCTTCCTCTCGGTGCTCTTCACCTACCTTGGGGTCAACCTGCTGATCGCCGGTCTGCACGCCTACGCCTAGGGCGGCTTCGAGCCGCCACAAAACTCGCAAAGCACGCTGGTCGCAGCGCCACGAGCCTCCCCGCGTAGGAAGATGTTGGGGAGAGGGGGTAAAGATCGAGAAATCGATCTTTGTGTGTGGGGCGAGCGGCGCATTGCCTCAGGGTTTTCATAAACT
>JAVCCG010000156.1 GCA_030765605.1 Candidatus Alcyoniella australis | reverse complement strand
TTTTAACGCTCCAGTTAAGCAATCCAAATAAATCCACTTTTAGTTTATTTTATTGATAATCTTTAGCTTTATTTTCCGGGCTCAGGCATATCGACCACACTACATCGCCATTTGTGGCGCGGGGACGATGCTTGCCCTAATCATCGATTTTTTAGCCAGCGCAAAAAGCGCCTATTCAGTGGCTGCAACTCGTTTCCACACCGGCGAAACCCGGCCCCTCGACCAAGCTCGGGGCAGGCAAAGGGTAAAAGGGAAAAAGGGCTCAAGGGTAATTTTTCAGTCCCGGGAAAGTCGAAATCCAATGTAGTAGCCGCGAGCATCCGGCCCGATCCTGAGGCGACTCGATGCGCGTATGTTGAACGCATTGTAGTTCCAGGAACCGCCGCGAACAACATGGGAATCTTTCCATCGGTCGTACCAATCATCGCACCATTCCCAGACGTTGCCGGCCATCTCCTGGCAACTGTGGGGGCTCGCTCCCTCGGGGTATGACCCGACTTCATTGGTATCCCCAATGTCCGATGATTCGGAATTGCAGAATGCAGAATCGAACTCATCACCCCAGGGATATTTCCGCTGATCATTGTCTCCCCTGGCCGCCCTTTCCCACTCTTTCTCCTTGGGCAGACGATAGTGTTTTCCCTCTTTTTGGCTGCGCCATTTGCAGTAGGCCGCAGCATCGTGCCAATTCACAAACACAACCGGGTGATTTTCCTTGCCTGTGCGCGGATTCCAATTTGCTGATTCTTCATCCCCCCTTTCCCAATGCATAAGGAATCGCTCCTCGTTGCGGACTCGATTGAAATACTCTGAGTCGTTATCAATGAATACCTTAAATTCCGCATTGGTCACCGGGAATACGCCGATATCAAATGCACCGGTTTGCTCACGTCTGGCCGGGCTCTCATCAGGTTTTCCATCGTCGCTGCCCATCCAGAACTCGCCCGCCGGGATGCGCACCATTTCGCCCGGCTTTCTGCGGCTTTTCGTCCGTCGCACACCCTTTGATTCCGGTTTATCGATTCCAGTAGCCGCGGCCAATTCGATATACTTTCTTATCTCCCGTTCATCGTTAGGAAATACCTCTAATTTTGACTCACCGCCCGTGACAAGAATTGCACACACATCTTCATACCAGTCCCCGGTAATTACCGCATCCCAGTCCGTCAGCTCTTCGGGAAGTTTTAATTTCGGCCCTGACATTTGCTGGTCGTCCTTTGAGATTGCCTGCTGAATATCGAACAGAAGAGACGGTTTTTTCTCTATCCAGCGGATCAGCTCCGGATTGGCCAACGATCTGAGCAGCGTCCACTTGGCCAGCAGGTCTGGCTTATAATCAAACTCCGTGTCCTGCTTTTTCCGAGCATCGGCCAAAGCAATGTTGGTCGAGAGCATGTTGATCGCGCGCTTGCAGGCCCGCGGTCTGCGTTGCATCACGTCCGAGACCAGGTCGCAGTAATTGGTAAGCTGCTTGTCGCCCTTTGTCTTCTCTTTTATCAGGGCCTTCATCTTGGTCTGTGCGGGTGTGGGAAGGTTGATCGGCAGTTGGATGATCTTCTCCAGATATTCGCCGGGATCGATGGGGATCTTCGCGGATTTGTTGAGTGTGAAGTCTTGGTAACGAACCTCGATCCCGCGCCGGATAACGCGCTCGTCAACGCCGATGACAAAGAAGAATCCGGGGATATCGAGAAAAACCTTGATCCCCTCCAACAGCTCGATCGCCTTTTCCGGCAAACAACGGTCCAGATCGTCGATACAGACCACAACGCGAAAATCCTTGACCTCCGCTGTCAGCTGCTCGGTCAGGTTGTAATATAGGCTTTGATACTCATCCTTTAATTTATCTATTTTTTTTCTTTTGGCTGATTCTTCATAGGCCAATGCCCTTTCCACATCGATCTCAACACTCGCCAACCCTCCGGGCAACGAAACGCCGAGCTTGGCCCCGTGGGCCAGGGCCGCCGGGATCATTTTCACCTTTTTCAAGAATCCCTTAACCGTCTTTCGGACAGTGGGGTCTGGTGTCTTGTAACTACTCAGTGCATCGGCCAGGGCATGAAAGAACGGGATGATCAGGTGCTCTTCCTGCACAAAGCGCCAGGGGTTGAACCACACCGTCACCACTGCATCCTTCTTCGTCGCGGCATCGAATATCCAACGCAGCACCGTGGTCTTGCCCGAACCGTATTGGCCGAACAGACCGATGGTGAACGAACTTTCCAGGTCCTGCGCGTCAATGATTTTGCAGATCACATCGCGGAAGATCGAGAACCCAAGTTTGTCCTTGTCTTTATCCTTGCCTTCCTTTTCCAGACCAGCCGGGCCATCGTCGAGGATCAGGATCTTATCGTTACTCATGGGGCACCATCGATTATTGATTACAGCAGGGGGAACCTATCGCCCGATTAAACGTCGATTCTATTTCATCGCTACCAAGCTAAATAATATTCTAACTTATATTTTTCTTTTCCGCACTACCTCGAACAGGCCCAGGGCTCCGGCCACCGAGGCGTTGAGCGATTCGACCTTGCCTGCCAATGGGATCGAGCAGACTAGGTCGCAGGCTTTAAGCACGGTGCGGCCCAGGCCTTTGCCCTCGGCGCCCAGGGCCAGCACGGTCTTGTCAAACGGGTCGAGGTCGAACAGCGAGCAATCGCCCTGCATGTCCAGCCCCACGCACCACCAGCCGCAATCCTTGAGCGCAATAATTGTCTGGGCCAGGTTGGGCACACGGGCAATGGGCACGTGGGCCAGGGCTCCGGCCGAGGCGCGCACCGCTGTGCTCGAGAGCGGCGCGCTGCGATCTTTGGCCAAGATCACGGCCGCTGCTCCGGCAGCATCGGCGCTGCGCACCAGGGCTCCAAGGTTGTGCGGGTCCTCAATGCCGTCGAGCACCAGCAGCAACGCGGGCGGCTCAAGTTTGGCGGCCATGTTGAGCAGATCCTGGCGGTCGAGCAACCGCACATCGATCGCCAAACGCGCGGCGATCCCCTGATGGTCGCTGGCGCCGCAGAGCTGATCCAGGCGCGCGCGGTCCACGCTGCGGACCTTGATATGGCTGGGCAGGGCCGCAGCCAGGCTGTTTTTTAGCCGACCCAGGGCCTGGGGCGTGGCAAACAGCGCCTCGATACGCGTCGGGTCGGCACGCAGCAGCTCGAGCACCGCGTGCGGCCCCTTCCACCACTGTTCGTCGTCATGGCGATTGTCCGGCTTGTGACCCATGCTACTCCTTAATAATGCTGATCAGCGGGCCGCAGCTCAGCTCGCAGGACGCGGCCGCGTATAGCTCGCAGGGTGTAGGCCATGCGACCCTCCTTGGGCTCGAAGCTCACCTGTCGCGGCACAGCCTCGAAATGCCCCGCGCCGCTCAGCGGCTTGCCCTGATACATCTTATGGATCTAGGCCAGCATCCGGCTGGGCCTAAGCTCCGAGGCCCAGAGCGCGAAGCATCCGGGCTTTTCGCAGGCGCGCGCCGGCAGGCGCGAGTTCTCGCGCGCGTTGGGGTTGGTGATGATCACGATCTTCTTCATAGCGTAATTATCCGGGTTGATTATCCAATGGACTGGGCACAGATAGCCCACGGCGGTTGAACGGTCAAGGCCTGTTGCGTAGTATCGACGGCAACCAGGAAGGAAACATTATGCACAGCATCGAGCAGATCGACCTACGCCGACTCTCCGAGATCAGCGCGCCCGAGCAGGCGTTCCTCAGCCTTTACGTATCCCAGCCGCGCTCCCTGGTCTCGCTGAGCAGCCGGATCAACAACGCCCGGCATCTGCTCGGCGATAGCCCGGACGAGCTGGAGCACTTCGAGCACAACGTGCGCCTGCTCGAAAAACACCTGGAAGACAGCCCGCTGAAATCCGGCGCAATGTGTGTGCTGGTCTGCTGGGCCGAGGATTTGATCGAGGATTATCGGCTCGAGCTGCCGCTGCCCGACCTGCTGATCGTCGACAGCTCGCCCTACATCCGGCCCCTGGCCCGGCTGCAAGACGAGTACGAGGAGTTCGCCGTAGTGGTGGCCGACAATACGGCCGCGCGGGTCTTCATGGTCAGCTCGGCTCGTCACGAGCACGAGAGCCGCGTGCGGGGCAACGTCAAGAACCACGTGCGCAAGGGCGGCTGGAGCCAGCAGCGCTACGAACGCCGCCGCGACAAGCAGCTCCAGCAGTACTCCAAGCAGATTGTCGAGCGACTGATCGAGCTCGAGCGCGAGGACCCGTTCACCCGGCTGATGATGGTCGGCTCGCGCGAAACTCTGGCCGAGATCCAACGCGAGCTGCCCGACCAACTCTTGCGCAAACTCGTCGGCACCAAACCGCTTGATTTGGGTCAGGGCGAACAGTTCGTGGACCACGAGCTGTTTCAAATGCTGGCCCAGGACGAGCGCCGCCAAGAGGCCGATTTGTGGCAACGCATTCGTAGCGAATATCTGCGCCACGGCCTGGCCGCGGTCGGCCCGCAAGACGTGCTTGAGGCCGTGCAACAAGGACGCGTGGATCAGGCGCTGATCAACATCGGGTGCAAGATCCCGGGCACGCGCTGCCGCGATTGCGAGCATCTGGCGCCGCAGGCGATTGCCACCTGCCCGGCCTGCGGGTCAAGCTCGGTGTTCGAGGTCGACCTGGTGGAACAGATCGTCGATCTGCTCAAACTGACCAGCGCCCATGCCGAGTTCGCCGAGCCCCTGCCCGGCCTGGCCAAACTCGGCGACCTGGCGGCATTGTTACGCTACTGAACAATCAATCGGGGGGCCGAATCATTGATGGACAACAGCAGCCTGATGCATATCGATAAATAGGACATCTCTTTTAAAGCGAATCCAATGATCTCTAGAAGGGCATGCATCTCGTATTTTTTAGCCGCCGCATCCGGCCTGGGCTTGGGTTGCAAGTATCTGCCGATCGTCGAGGACTGCCCCATCCCATTGGACGATAACAGATATCAAGCGGGGAACGGTTCGGCCGACTGCCGGGTTCTTGATCGGGCGCCTTCAAAGGACACGAACGACCCTGATATCATTTTTATGATTTCAGACTGCCTGAGGCACGACTATTTCAATCAGAACATCACGACCAACCTTTGGGAGATGAGCAACCGCGGAATACGGTTTGAAAACTACTTTGTCAATGCCGGATTTACCAAAGCATCTTGCGCATCGTTGTTTTCCGGCCTGTTGCCCCGGTTCGAGCGCTTGGGAGAAGCCGACACTGCGGGGTTCGATCATCTGTGCCAAAACCCGCTACGTTGCAAAGGTCAATTCTCCACGATTCCCAGAAGTCTGATCACGTTTCCAGAGCTGATCAAGAAGTCGAAGAAATATATAACCATCTCCGCCACCCAAAACCCGCTGACCAGCCATAAATACGGTTACGGAAAAAAATATTGGGATTTTCATAAATATATGGGCGAGCGCCCCGGCGAATACGGCGGAAAACGGCTGGCGGAGGAG
>JAVCCG010000155.1 GCA_030765605.1 Candidatus Alcyoniella australis | reverse complement strand
TATATGAACATCGCATGGAGCCAAATCGCGATTACCAAGTAATATCAACGACTATACGCGCTTCGTAACCTATACGAAATCTGTGATTTGAAATCCCAATTCGCATGCAAGTCCTAAAGTATTTTACTAAGGGCTCGTTGTTAAGTATCTGATTAATAGCGGAAATATCGGGTAAAACCGCAAAAAAACGCACTTGAGGCGCTACTTTAACTTTGGGCGTATACTACTGGAAATCGTGCTAGAAAATCCCAAGGTCGCGGCGGCCGGTCACGGGTGTGGGTGCGCCGGTCAGCGGGCACGAGGCGCTCTGGGTCTTGGGGAAGGCGATCACGTCGCGGATTGAATCCTCCCCGGCGATGATGCTCGCCAGACGGTCCAGGCCCAGGGCGATGCCGCCGTGTGGCGGTGCGCCGTATTCCAGCGCGCGTAGGAAAAACCCAAACTTTTTAGACACTTCCTCGTCCGGGATGCTCAGCACCTCGAATATGCGCCGCTGGACCAACGGGTCGTGGATGCGGATCGAACCGCCGCCGATCTCCTCGCCGTTGAGCACCAGATCGTAGGACCGTGCGCTGATCGACAGTAAAGCCTCGTGATCATCGCTATTTAGCGCCGCGCAGTCGTCGGGTTGGGTAAAGGGATGGTGCATCGCCTTGAAGCGTGTGCGGGCACTGTCGAACTCGAGCAGCGGAAAGTGGGTGATCCAGCAAAAGTGCAGCGGTCGCTTGGGGTTACGTAGCCCAAGCAGGTCAGCCACGATCAGCCTAATCTCGCCGAGGTTGCGTCTGACTTGCAGCGGGTCGGACCCGGCCTGGAACAGTATCAGGTCGCCGTCGGTCCCCGGCTCGAGCAGCCGGACCATGTCCGCGCGCTCCTCGTCCGAGAAGTATTTTGCCAGCTGTGACACGAACTTACCTTCGCGTACGTGACCCCAGGCCGGCGCCGATGCACCCGCATCTTCGGCATAATCGCGGATCAACTCGATCTGCTTTTTAGACAGCGTGTGCTCGGAGGGCACGCGGATCGCCATCACAGCGCCGCCCTCGTCGATCAGCTTGCGAAAGATCTTGAATTCGGTGTTGCGCAATGCCTCTGTGATCTCAATTAGTTCCATGCCAGGGGACACGTCGGGCTTGTCGCTGCCAAAGCGGTCGATGGCCTCGGCGTAGCTCAGGCGCGGAAACTCGCCCGGATCGGGCTGCCCGACCTGCACCATGCTCTCGCGCACCAACGACTCGGTGAGGTTCATCACGTCCGACTCGTCGACAAAGCTTAACTCCATGTCAAGCTGAGTGAATTCGGGCTGACGGTTGGCGCGCAGATCCTCGTCGCGAAAGCAGCGCGCTACCTGGAAATAGCGTTCAATCCCGCCGATCATCAGCAGTTGCTTGAACAGTTGCGGCGACTGGGGCAGGGCGTAGTACGAGCGCGGGTGGATCCGGCTGGGCACCAGGTAGTCGCGCGCGCCCTCGGGCGTGCTCTTGCCCAGGATCGGCGTTTCGACCTCGCAGAAATCGCGGGAATCGAGCCCGTCGCGCAGGGATTTAATCAACTTGGAGCGCAGACGCAGGTTGCGCTGCATCCGCTCGTTGCGCAGATCGAGGTAACGAAACGCCATCCGCACTTCCTCGGAAAGCGAATCGGTATCGCTGAGTTTGAACGGCAGCGCCCGCGAGCGCGAGAGCACATCCAGGCCCTCGATGCTCAGCTCGATCTCCTTGTTGTCCAGGCTGGTGCGCTCGGTGCCCGCCGGACGCCGGCGCAGCTTGCCGCGGAACGCCACGACCCATTCGGCGCGCAGGGAGCTGGCCTGCTGCCATTCCTGCGGCGTAAGCAGCTCGGGGTCGGCCACGCACTGGATGCGGCCCGAGCCATCGCGTAAATGAAAAAAGACCAATCCTCCGTGATCACGGTAGGTCTCGATCCAGCCCGCGAGCCGCAGCTCGCTGTCCACAGCCGAGGCATCCGCCTCGGAGATCCAACATGTGCGATAAACCGTTGCGCCGCCCATCGATTCTCTCCGTTCCTTTAAAAACAGCACTCATACGACACGACAGCCTGTTTTGCAACATCAGCGGACCGCGGATGTATACTAGCCCGCAACAGAATTGCGGAGAGCAGGCGATGGCGACAACGATCGACAGCAGCGGATGGATCGACGTAACCGTCGGTCTGCGTGACAAGATGCCCAGCTGGCCCGGCGATCCATTGGTCAAGATCAGCAAGGTTTTGGACATGGACAAGGGTGACCGGCTGAATCTTACGCAGATCCAGATCAGCGCCCACAGCGCGACCCATATGGACGCGCCGCGACACTTCATCCGCGACGGCCAATCGGTGGATCAGGCGCCGCTGGACGTGCTGATCGGCAGGGCCCGCGTGATCGAGATTGCGGACACCGAATCGATCAAGGTCGAGGAGCTAAGAAAGCACGGGGTGCGCAAAGGCGAGCGGCTACTGTTCAAGACTCGGGGCGGCGATCAACTGTGGCAACGCGACTCGTTCGCCACCGATTACGTCTACATATCCGATTCCGCGGCGCGCATGCTGGCGGCAACGGAAGTAAGGCTGGTGGGAATCGACTACCTGTCGGTGGAGGGTTTCGATTGCGAGGATTCCCCGACCCACCTGGCGCTGCTCGGCGCGGGGATTTGGCTGATCGAGGGGCTCGACCTGTCGCGCGTTACGCAGGGCGAGTACGAGATGATCTGCCTGCCGCTGAAGATCGTTGGCGCAGACGGTGCGCCCGCCAGGGTGCTGCTGCGACCTGTGCCATGATCGGGCTGCGGCGCGGTCGGATAAACCGCGTGTCATGAACCCAGACGGCGAGCGACGCAATTTCCTGGGCGGCTCGCTGCCGCTGACCGGTGCCTCGTTCGCCTCGATGTTTTTCATCGGCGTGGCATTGGCGATCGTCGGGGCTGCGGCCAAGGACGTGGGGTTGTCGCCCAGCCAGATCGGCTGGTTGATCTCCACCAAGTATCTGGGCTTTCTCGTGGCCGTGCTGGTCAGCGGCTGGATGGCGGATCGGTACAGTAAAACCCGCTTGCTGTTCGTGGGCAGCCTGCTGCTCTCAGCAGCGTTCAGTCTGTTTTATCTATCGCCGATTTTCTGGGTCAACCTGATCGTGATTGTTTTCGTCGGCCTGGGAGCGGGGACCTACGAGGGTGTATCCGACGCGCTGTTGCTCGACGTGCATCGCCGCAACCCAAGCCGATACATCGCGGTCAACCACTTTTTCATCACCTTTGGTATGGCCGCCATTGCGCTCTACCTGATCTTTCTGCAACTGGACTGGCGCAGGTCGATGGTTCAGGCAGGCGTATCGGTGGCGGTATTGGCCGTGTTCTACCTGCTGGCGCGACAGCGCCCGCGTCCTGCGCGCAGCCCCGATCTTCGCAGGGGCTATCCCTCGATTACGCATAGGCGGGGGCTGTTGCTGTTGTTCCTGGCCACCGTTCCAGCGGCGGGAGTCGAGCTGGGCACCGTGGGCGTGCTGACCAGTTTTCTCGTTGATCTGCGTGGTAGCTCGATCCAGATGGCCAAGATCGGTCTGGTGATTTTTCTCGCCGGAATCTTGGCGGGCAGGCTGCTCTCGGGCGTATTGATACGCGAGTCAATGATTGTGCGCTATCTACAGGTTGCGCTGGCCGCCTGCGTCGTGGCGTTCGGAGTGCTCTATTTCGTCGACCTTGGAAGGCTGACGTTGGTCGCGGTGTTCCTCTGCGGACTGGCGATCAGCGCGGTCAGCCCGCTGATCTTTTGCCTGGCTGGTTTGCGCTGGTGCGACGACCCAGGAACAGTGATGGCCCTTGTTAAAGCCTCGGTCCCGGGTGGCGGAATACTGTTGCCGTTATTGATCGGGGTGATCAGTTCCCTCGCGTCATTTAGTATTTCACTGATTGTTTTTCCGCTGGCCTCCCTGGCTTCTCTGGTGCTGCTCTGTGTGGCCGTTGCACGTCTGCCCGAGCAGAAAACGGCTTAGCCGGACTGAGGCTTTGCCTATCGCCGCAACCTGTGGCCGCTCAACTTGATAGAGGTATAAAATAGCTCTTTGGCGATCAGTGCATGTCCCTTGGAATTGGGATGGACGAAGTCGGCGAAGTAGGTCGTGCTGACCAGCCCGCGCTGATCGCTGTCCTTTGCGCGGAACAGCCTGGCAATATCGATCAGCGGCACATCCTGATCCAGCGCGATGTCTCGCAATAAATCGTTCATCTGCGAGGAGGCGCGTCCTGCCGGATTTAGGTCGACCGATTGAGCCACGGTCTGCACCGGGTCGCTGACGACCATCAGCCGCAGCAGCCGGTAGAGGGCCATGTGGCGCAGGACCAGGCGGGTACGCAACAGCCGGGTGTTCAGCTTGACGCTGCTCTCACTGTCGTAATGGCCGATCGAGTCGTTATTGCCCACGTAGATGAAGACGATGTCCGGTGAACAAGGCAGCACCACATCTTCGAGCATGCGCAGCGCCTGATACGATGTATATCCTGGGACGCCGGCGTTGATCACCTGGGCGGACGCGGGGCCGTATTTTAATCTGAGCAGGCGTTCGAGCAGCGCCGGATAGATCGTACGGTGGTCGAACGAACCCAGCCCGAAGGTCGAGGAGTCGCCGACGCAGGCGGATCAGGTTTTCCAGGAAGGTGTGCAAGTCAACGATCCTCAGGCTTTGACGTAGGTAAACGCCTTGAGCCGCAGCTCGCCGCAGACAGCTTCGATCACGATCCGTTTCCGCAGATCTCCGGCCAGTTCCAGGCCCTCGATCAGCTCAATGTCTTGCTCGGACAGATCGAGCCAGACCACGCCGGTGAGCACGGCCACGGGATCGGTCGAGGGCAGCATGAACGCCACGTCAACGCCGCCGATCGTTTCGCTGCCGCGCTGATAGCCCTTAACAACGGCGGGCGCGAATGCCGGGGATCGGCCCAACAGCGCGCCGAGCTTTTCCGGGTTTTGCAATGCACCGCAGACGAAAACGTGGCGTTCGCCCCGCAACGGATTCGATTGCTCTTGACCGGGAATTACGAAATACAACGCTTGATTCAATGGGTCATATATTGGTATATGCACCGGTTTTCCTGTCGTGGTTTTTTAAAGGACTTGTTCTTGTCCGAGGTACGAGAAACGCATCTTAAACAATATTCGGTTTAAAGCGAAACCGTCAGCGTCGTTTGACAGGATCGATTGCAAGCACGCCCGGGCTTTGGGCGGCTCGCATGGCGCAGCGCGGGCTCACGCGTACGCTGGGCCATTGCGCGGCGCATGACTCAGCTCGAGCAGGCCGTAGCGCGCCGCATGCTCGAACTTCAGGTCGATCAGCCCCTGGCCGCCACGCTGGGTCATCGGGTTAAGCAGCGCAGTGATGCGTTCGATCGGTCCGCCCAGGGCGGCCAGCGGCAGCAGCATGTCGAACGCCGGATGGCGTAGGTAGTCGTTTGGTTCCAGCGGCTGTGCCTCAAGCTTGGCGGCGCTGAAGCTGTCCTGCCAGTCCGAGACGATGACGACGATTCGGGGTGCTGCGGGTAAAAGCCGCTGATCGTAAATCATGTGCTTTTTCAAGGCGGGTAGGGCATTTTAGTAAGAAATTACTTTACATCTGTGATTTGCCCAAAAATCGATGATTATTGCTGCTAATCAAGCACTTGTGGGCTATTCCATGATACTTTACGTGAGGTGTTGCATACGAATTGGGATTTCAAATCACAGATTTCGTATAGGTTACGAAGCGCGTATAGTCGTTGATATTACTTGGTAATCGCGATTTGGCTCCATGCGATGTTCATATACTGCTTTCCCCTGTCGCGCAAGTT
>JAVCCG010000154.1 GCA_030765605.1 Candidatus Alcyoniella australis | reverse complement strand
CGCCACCCAGCCCTTGCCCGCGGCATAAAGCGTGCGCGACTGCGGCCAGCGCCGCTTGAACGCGGTGAACAGCGTATCGAGCTTGCGCCCCCGATCGTCGCGGGTATACGCCAGGTCGGTGTGCACCACCTTGGCCGTGCCGTCGCGGTTCCAATCAAAGACCTGCAGCGACACGCCGAACACGCCGGTTAAACCCGAATGCGTACCAGCCACGGCGTTGAGATGGTTCATGTCGGTGGCCGCGGGCAAATAGCAGCGCGAGTCTTCGAAGTTGGTGCTGCGATCCAGGAACTCGCGCACGTTGGGCATCAGCCAATCGCCGGGCTTGCCGCCTGGTTCGCCGTTGCGATCCAACCCGAGGATCCGCGGGTCAAGGGAATCGATGGAGATCAGCAGCACCTTGGGCACGTTCGGGTCGCCTGCGTAGGCGCCGAGCAGCCGCTTGCCGCTGTACTCGCGCGCAGCCGCATCAACAGCCGAGCCCTTGTGGCAACCGGCCAACGCTCCGGCGCCCAGGGCCGCGCCTGCTGCCGCGGCTTGCCCGACGAACCTTCTTCGCGTGATTCTCTGCGACATTGCCTACCTCCACCGATTGATCGAAATTAGTTTGCCAATATTTTAAACCAACCGGCGGCCTTGGCGAAGCATCCGCCAAGGTCAGCTCAAGCCACGATGCGATACACCACTTTTACTGGCTGCCCGTTGCAGTATAATCCACATATGAAAAAAACAATCGTACTCTCGCTGTTGATCCTCTCGGCGCTCGTCGGTTCGGCCCAGGCGGCCGAGTTCACGATTTCGCCGTTCGTCACCAACGTCACGCGCACGTCGATCGACATCTGCTTTCAGTCCGAGTCCAACCAGCTCGCGGCGATAAATTTCGGCCCGACCGCGGACTACGGCTCCGAGATCTTTGTCTCGGGCGAGCTGCTCGACGCCACCTGGGGACACTACCTGCTGTTCGGCGCAGTAACTTGGTACGACCTGGTGCAGCGCTACGCCTACTGCACGACCATCGAGAATCTGGAGCCGGACAGCCTGTACCACTACGCGGTGACCCTCGGTGATGCGTCCAGCGCGGACAGCACCTTTGCCTCCGCGCCCGACCCTGATCAGCCGTTCCGCTTTGTGGTCTACGGCGACTCGCGCTCCGATCCGCTCTACCCCCTGGGCGAGACCAACCAGTTTCACCAGGGCGTGATCGAGCGCATGGCGCAGTACGACTTCGACTTCATGTTCAACGTCGGCGACATCGTCAACGACGGTCACGACATGCAACTGTGGCAGATCGCCCTGGCAACGTCCGCGCCCGTGGCTGCGCGCAGCGCCTACTACCCGATCTACGGCAATCACGAGGACCGCGAGGAAGAAGGGATCGACGGCAAGGACGTCTACTCGGCGATCTTCTCCAATCCCGGCGAGCAATCGCTTTCGGGCAACGAGTTCTACTACTCATTTAACTACTCCAACGCCCACTTCGTGGTGGTCAGCACCGAACATGGGTTCCAGCCCGGCGACGCGCAGTACCAATGGATCGCCGACGATTTGGAAGAAACAGCGCTCAACCCGGACATCACCTGGAAGTTTATGCTGTTCCACATTCCGGCCTTTACCTCGTCGTTTCGCTGGCCCACCGACAACACCGAACATCAGGCGCAGGAGTTCATCGTACCGCTGGCCGAGGAGTACGAGCTGGACATGGTGCTAATGGGCCACGAGCACAGCTACGAACGCAGCTATAAGGACGGCATCTACTGGATGGTGGCGGGCAACGGCGGGGCCCTGCCCACGTTCTTCGGCAACCCGGCGCACAACCCCTACTCCCAGTTCTTCGAGCCCAACGGCGACTTCGAACACTTCGGCTTCTGCCTGATTGAAATCAACGGCGACTACCTCAAGCTCGAGTCGATCATCTCCGATGGCACGATCATCGACACCCTCGAGATCGGCGATCCGCCCGAGCCCGACCCCGACGACGACGACGACGACGACATTGACGACGATGATGTTGACGATGACGACGACATCAACGCTGACGACGATGACGACGACGACAACGGGTGCTGCGGGTAAAACAAGGCTGGCCGCGAAGAGAGTCGTCCAATATAGAACCAGCGTACTGCGTGAGCCTTGCCGCAGCTCCAAGCTGCGCTGATCTCTTTGACCCAGCGCGTTGGTTGCGATATCTATCGGATATACAAAATACAGAACAGGGAGGACCGTTATGAAACCGAAAATGTGGATTGCGTTCATCCTGCTGCTCGCGCTGGGCCTGCTGGCCTCCGGCTTGGCCTGCGACAACGGCGATGATGACGACGATGACGACGACGACGACGATGACGAATACGACTGCGAAGCTCTGACAGACGAGATGAAGGGGCTGTTCACCTTGATCTCGATCGCGGGCTCCTCGAACAGCTACAACACCGACGTGGGCAGCGGCGCGGGCGACCCGTTCGGACCGTTGGGCCCCGGCGACTACAACACGTTCTACCCGGGCAAGCTGTTGGAGCAGGTCTGGACGGTGATGGACGCCTGCGTCGAGTACACGCCGGAGATGTGGGTCTACTGGTACACCGACGTGGACGACCTCTCGGGCGACAGCACTTGGTTCCCGGCGGTCGACGCTTTCTTCCACTACCTGGACGACGACCCGGACGTGCCGACTTTCCAGGGCCGCGTGGCGGACTACCTGGACACGCTGAGCAACTCGAAGAACGACGCACCGTTCTTCGGCGCCAACGTGCCGGTGCTGATGATGAACGCGCTTTCCTGCCCGTTCGCTGATCGCGTGCTGTACAACGATGCGATTGCCGACGAGATCGCGGATTATCCCGACTACACGATGGTGGACCTCGACGCGCTGATGACGGCGCTGATCAACGACAAGCTTCTATACGACGGCGAGAAGCTCACGATGACCGACATTCTGCTGGACGACGTTCACGTCAATGAGTTAGGGCATCAGTTATTGGCCGACGAGTTCATCAACGAGCTCAACGACTACTACCCGGGCTTCAACCTGCCGACTTACGGCGTGATCGAAATCCAGGAGTAGCCTCTTCCGTTCTCCAATGAGAGCCCTCCCCGCCTGGGGAGGGCTTTTTTTCGCGGGAATGGTTTACAATGCTACATCGCCCGATGCAGGCAACAGACGACAACCCGTGGATTTAGTATCGTATTCCCCGTTGACCCCATTAAACGAAAGCCAACGAGACAAACAGCATGGACTTAAAACGGTTTATTGGTTCCAGTCGCGGTCCAGACGCCAATTACACGCGGCTGGTCGATCGCATCACTGTGCACGGCGGTTATTTACGCGGCAGCGAGATTTTAGATCAGGTGATAACCGACAAAACAAAATACCTGGTCATGGACTTGGATCGGACTTTTCATTTTGGGCGCAACCTGGGTGAGCTGCTGGGTTGGGAGCTCTCGGCCGGCTCCTGTTACGGTGAAGATTACATGGCCCGCATCGATTCCCAGCGCATTCAAAGCCGCTTTCTGTTTGCCAAAGATCAGCCGCTGGCCATGCTCAAATATATATTGCGCGGTGCGCGCCTGTGGACGTTTCCAGGCCTGTTCTATTTATTCTGCGGCAAGCTGGCCGGGCGCCGCACGTGGAGCAACCGGCTGAGGTACCGGCTGTTCGGAGCGCATCCGGTGGCCGTGGTGCAGGAAGTGCCGCGACTGGCCTTGATGCACCACATGACTGAATTCTCCCTTGACGCGCTGCGCAACATGAGCCGCAGGCTCTGGAACCGATATTCCGGCGACCAGGTGTTCTTTCGTGAGGATTTCGAAGCCCTGCGGAAAAAATACCCGCAATTAAAGATCATCATCAGCAGCGCTTCTCCGCAACCGATTGTCGAGACGGCGCGCGACGATCTGGGCATTGAGGATATTATCTATACGACAATTGAAGAACATGACGGTTTTCTCAGTTCGCCGCACTTCATTTATCGCTACTTTTTACTCTATCGAAAGCCGAAACGGATTTCACCGCCCGATAGTTTCAAGCAAAACTCTTCATATATGAAGATCAAACATCTGCTCGAACTTTACCCGGACATGCTCGATTCCGAAGTGGAAACCGTCGGCATTACCGACACCGGCTATGGCGAGGATCATGCCTGGGCGCACTATTTTACGCGGGTTGTGGACATCAACAGCTCGGACCCGTTTTCACCGATTGTCAGCAATGACTCGCCTCTAAAGGAAATCCATTCGGCGAAGTTGCTCACAGCAGATGAAATCAAACAACGGGAAAGCGGCAACGCATCGTATCTCAATCCAAAGAGAAAAGAAGCAGCGCCAACATCGCTTGCATTGAACAGTTCGCAGTTGACCGATCGCCTGCAACCAGTCGTGCAGTCCTTGGAAACCCTGGCCGATTCATTTCAGCGGGCCAAAGGAAAATCGCAGGCCGTGCGACAGGAATTGGAACGGGAGATCAGCGACGTGCAATGCCGAATTGATGAAGTAGTGCGCAACTATAACCAGTCACAGGGCGCGGCGCGCGACAAGGCTTTCAAACAACTACGATCATATCTTAAGCAACTGGGCCGCCTGGGCAAACGATTGACCAAGACGCAAAGAGAACAAGCTGCAATAATGTATTCAATTGAATGGAACCTGACTCTATCCCGCAAACTGATCGAGCGCAGCGACTAGCTTCCAACGTAATCAATCTTAAGGCTATTGATGTGGGGCCGCAAGATAGGCCTCAAGCAGAACGACTATCTCCTCGATAAACTGCTCCTGATCCATCTCCTGCGGTGGATGGACCACGAATTCGTGCGCCAGATCTTTAACAATATGCACCATCAGGTAGGCGGCGTGTTCCGGGTGGCGATGCGTGACCTGCGGTCTCGAGGCGAGCAGTTGTTGGACCAGCGCTGCGAATCGATCTTCAATCGCGTGCAGCTGCTGCATCACCTCAGCAGGCCAGATCGCCTCTGAAAGCAGCACATAGTGTAGCTGCGGATTTTGGGTGTGCAACTCCAATGTAATGCGCACTGCGGTCTGCAAAATATCGTGAAGATCAACCGTGGTTCCATCGATACTATCGAGAAATTGATCGAGCATTGCCGTACTCTGCTCAAGATGCATCTTCACTAGTTCGTGCAAAATTGCGCCCTTGTTGGGGAAGTACTGGTAGAGCGACCCGATCGACACGCCAGCGCGCTGGGCAATGTGGTTGGTGGTGGTGCCCGCGTAACCGTGCTTGGAAAAAACCTGAGTCGCGGCCTCCAAAATCTGTTGGACAGTGAACTGCGAACGCTGCTGAATGGCTGCTTTCCTTGGTTTTATCGCGTTTTCCCGCCTCATGGCCCTTCCTTCGGCAAATGCGAGTTGCCCTAATGTGAGCATTTACTCACAATATATAGCAGAGATTGAACCGGAAGGGAAACAATGGAATGCATCGCATTTCCAATCGCAGTCAGCGTCTACCTGGTGATCGCCCTGGTTTTGCCCACAATCCGCGTCTGGCGCAATCACGGGGTCTGCCCGCTGGTGATCCATCG
>JAVCCG010000153.1 GCA_030765605.1 Candidatus Alcyoniella australis | reverse complement strand
CGACCGTGCGATCCCGGCCCGTTATCCACCCAACATCGGGAGCATCCAGAGGATAGGCGCCTGGGGTTGCGGACGGTCTACGGGGCATTGGGGTACCCAACTGTGAATCAAGATAGTTCCGAGCAGATAGACCCGCTGCTGGTCCGTGCAGACGACGACTTTCCGCCGGGCATCGACCGGCAGGTGCTGGCCGAGTTCCTGGCGCGCACCATGTCGCCCTACGAGGATCCGCTGAACCACATTCTTCAGGGGATCGAGTACGCGCTGTCCGAGCAGCCGGGCCAAGGCGGGTTCATCGTGCTCGCCTTGCAGGGCCGCGAGCTGATTGGCGCGCTGGTGATGCTGCATACCGGGATGGGCAAATACGTTCCCGAGAACCTGCTGCTGTTCGTGTCGATGGAGCCCAAGCTGCGCGGCCAAGGCATCGGCGGGATGCTGATCCGCCGCGCCATGGAGCAATGCCAGGGCGCGGTCAAGCTGCACGTGGATCCGCAGAACCCGGCGGTGCGGATCTACGAAAAGCTGGGGTTCGAGTTCAAGTACCACGAGATGAGGTACGAGCCATGACCAGGGTCACTATCGATCTCGAGGCGTTGCAGCACAACCTGTGCGAGGTCAACCGTTGGATGCGCGAGCAGCGGGCCAGCTGGTCCGTGGTCACCAAAGTGCTCAGCGGCCACGAGCCGACACTGAAGGCGCTCAGCGCCCTGGGCGTGCGGTCGATGGCCGACTCGCGCCTGGACAACCTCAAGACCATTGGCCGCAGCGCGCCTGATGTGGAGCGCTGGTATTTGCGGCTGCCCACGCCCTCGCACGTGGCGGACGTGATCGAGCACGCGGACGTGAGTATCAACAGCGAGATCACCACCATCGAGCGCCTCGACGCCGAGGCCGTGCGCCGTAACAAGCGGCACCGGGTGATCATCATGATCGAGCTGGGCGACCTGCGCGAGGGGATCCTGCCCGGCTCGCTGGTCAAGTTCTACGAGCGGGTGTTCCGCATGGAGCGGATCGAGGTGCTGGGTATCGGCTCGAACCTCGGCTGCCTGGCCGGGGCCTTGCCCAACGTGGACCAGCTGATGCAGCTCGTGCTCTACAGTGAGCTGCTCGAGCTCAAGTTCCGCCGCCGGCTGCCGCTGATCTCGGCCGGGACCACGGCGAGCCTGCCGCTGGTGCTCGATGGGCAGATGCCCAGTCGCATCAACCACTTTCGCATCGGCGAGGCGCTGTTCCTGGGTAGCGACCTGATCAACGGCGGCCTGCTGCCGGGACTGCGCAACGACGTGGTGACTCTCGAGGCCGAGATCCTCGAGATCAAACGCAAGAACTTGGTGCCGCTGGTGGAGACCGGCGTGGACACGCCGTTCACGCCGACCAACGGCTGCGGCCGCGACGAGCCGACCCCGGGCCAGCGCGGACTGCGGGCGCTGGTGGGAGTGGGGCAGCTCGACACCGAGGTCGCGGGCCTGCGGCCGCTGGACCCCGAGTTCCAGATCGCCGGGGCCAGTAGCGACATCACTGTGGTCAACCTCGGTGAGCACGATCACGGACTGCGGGTCGGCAACAGCATCGGCTTCTCCCTGGACTACGCCGCGCTGTCGCGGCTGATGGGCGGACGCTACGTGCAGATCGACGTGCGGCCGCCGCTGCAGAGCTTCCAGCCCGTGCACGACGTGCAGGCCACGGCCGTGCCCGCGGTGATTCCCGCGGCGGAGGCCAAATCCGACCAGCGGACAAAGGAGCTGAAAATTATCTGAAGCCTATGCCATAGAGTATCAACGGGCGCGCAAGCTCTGGGACGGCTGCGCCGGCGAGTACGACAGGGCTTAGTTGATCGCATAGGTTTTGTTTTAGCAGGTTTGTAAGTTGCTAAATGCGATATAATCGTATGGAATTTTTGGCAAAACATTATGTCAACTACACGACTAGCCCCGTAGTTACTCTAACCACCATGGTCTATTAAGTTGTCAAAGAGCACCACTATATTTTACCAGGGGGCGGCGTGTCAAATAGAAATTGACCTAAGCGGCTCTAATGGCATTAGGCGCGGAAGGCACGTGACTTAATAAATGTTAAGAAACATTATGTTATGTAATAATTAAGTATGGTGTCCCCCGAACTCCTTCCATCATGAATGTCGAAGAGGTCGGAGCAGCCGTGAGAGCCTTCGTCAAGTGCTACAACGAACAGTGGCTGATCGAAAAGATGGGATACCGCAGCCCAAACCAAGTGCGCCGCGAAGATGCCTTTGACAAAAAGGCTGAATAGTGAAAATATGTGTACAAGAAACCGGGTGCGGTATACGGCAATTCCCCAGGCGGTGAGCGACCACATTATCAACAGCCTGAGGAATGCTGTTACAGCCACAGACGGTACGGTCAAGGATGTAAAGGTGGAGGTAATGACTGACGAGGAACGACAATCTTTTTTACAAAAAGAGCAGGCCGACTGGAAAGGGTGAGGGAGAATATCCGGTTTTTTCCCATCGGTCTACCGGTCGATTTGCTTTTCAAAGGGGCGCAATGAAAAGGGAAAGGCTGTATCCGGATTCAAAGGTGGAAGTGCGCGGGATAGGAGCTCGCCACTATGATTTTTTTATGAATT
>JAVCCG010000152.1 GCA_030765605.1 Candidatus Alcyoniella australis | reverse complement strand
GCGATGATAAAAAATCGAGATTGAAATTTGGCACGATCTAATTTTGGCGAGGGACAGGAGCTCACCGGCGCCAGCCGCAAGTTCACCATCCCGCTGGCCGAATACTTCGACCGCATCAAGCTCACCGTGCGCCGCGGCGACGTGCGCCTGCCGCGGCGCACGGGATGACCACAATCCTGGTTACTATTATTGACACGTGATTTTAAATAGTATTAGATCGTCGAACAGTTAATATATTTGGAGGTTCGCCGTATCCCATTGGGGGCGGCGGCGGCAAGCGCGGGATCGAAAAAAAAGAATACAATTCAAAACAATTCAGACGCGAATAATAAATCAGGGGGGAGCATGAAAAGGTGGGCGAGCTTGATCTGTTTGGCAACCATCTTGGTGATGTCAATGATAATCATCTCCAATTTGGCCTGTTCGGATAGCGGCGATGACGATGACGACGGCGATGACGATGACGACGACAGCCACAATCTGGACGATGACGACAGCGGGGGAGACATCGAGGGCAAGTTCTGCAACGGATTGGTAAATAGCGGTGAAGATATCAGCCTGACATTGGAAGTCGACAACACGACATTCTCCGGCATCTGGACCGGTGAGTGCTCATCTTGCAAAGGGATCAACTCGGGGGAGGTCGAGGTCTCCATGTATTGGCAGGGGGATCTGATTGCCCAGGGCACGGTCGATATCGATACTAGCGAGGGAAACGAGTGGGTCTTTGTCACAATCGTTGGCGATGATGGCTACCCTGGACTCGCCTACGGACCGCTGGATTGCTCTGATAGTCCCTGGTAAGCGGTCGGCGTTCAGCACAAACAAAACAGACGGCAAATCGGATATGCATGGAAGGAGCCGACAATGAGAAGTTTACACACAAGCTGTCTTGTCGTTTTCGTAGTGCTTGTACTGGCTGCGACAGCCGTGGCACACGACGGCACGATCCGTTCGGCTGAGAGGCAAGTCGTCTTGGCCCAACTGTTCGAGGATGAGGCCCAGGGGCCTAACGAAGCATTGAGCAACTACGTGGTGACGATCACCAGCAGCACCAACACCGGCATCATCCATCGGCCGCTGTGCGCCAGGATCGACGAACCGGGGATGGTGGTCCTGGGCCGTTACAAAATGATCGAGGAGGCCGTAAGCGCAGTCAAGGCCACCGGCAGGAAGCCGCTGCTTTGCAACTCCGAGGAATGGACGGCGGCGGACTATCAGACGTTCTCCAGCCTAACCGGCGGCGATCAGGCGGAGCAGCAGTCCGGGCAGACCAAGATCGCCCGACCCACGGAGGCTCCAAGCGGCTTCTCCCTGGGACTGAACTTTGAGAAGTCGTTGTTCGCCCTGATGTCCAAGACCGAGACGGAATGGAAATGGACCTATGACGAGAGCGGCATCCCCAAGCTGCACTTCAACTTCTCGGACGACGGCGAGATGCCGGTTCCTAGCGAGTTCCTGGTCCTGCTTGAGCTCGGCTACCGCAGCAAGTACTTCTTCGCCCTGATCAATTACAACCTTATTCCGCAGAAGATCACCGATCGTCTAGCGGTCAAAGACAAAGACGAGGACGAGAACATCGAGGGTTCGGTAGATTTCGAAGAGCGTTATACCATCGAGTACTCGCGCATCGGGTTTCGCGCGGGATACTACTTTTCGGATAAGCCGGGCAGGCCTTACATCCAGGGCTTGATGGGCATAAACATGATGAAGTTCGAGTTCAACAACGATGACATCGCGCTCGAGTTCGAAGATATTACCCGCATAGACATCGGCTTCGGCGGCGGATACGAGTATACAATCGCCAAGGGCTTCGGCCTCGGCGGCAGCGCGGACATGCGTTATATGTTCGGCTCGTTCTACGGCGAGTACGAGTACGACAATTACGACATCACGTCACGCGACGAGATGACGATCAATTACCAGCTGCTACCGCTGTCGGTCCAGTTCTACCTGTTTTACACGTTCTAGCCTGGACCAAAAAAACTCAACTCTGATACCGCCAATGGTTATAAAAACGGCCCCGGAAGTCCGGGGCCGTTTTATTTTCAGACGGTTAAATTTTGGACGTCAACCTGTCCCTCGCCAAAACTCGTCAGTCAATCAAATCGACGAATGATTCGATCACGTCGTAGTCTTCAACGAGCGCCACGCCATGAGGCTGCTGCGCAAGTACGTCGCCTACTACAGCGCCGACCGCTGCCACTACAGGCTTGGTAAGGATGCCCAGATTCCACGGCCCGTTCAACGCCGCACTTCGTATGCCGCGCGGGTCATCGCCCTGCCTAGAGTCGGCGGCCTGCACCATCGCTACGAGTGGCGCGACGCAGCGTAGATTCCGAGGAGCAACCTATCGACGGAGAAAGTCCAGCGGTGTCGTGGTCTGCCCGCTTGGCTGTGCATCCCCCTGGATGGGCTTGCTGGGCGGAAAATCTCAACCGCGATGCCTTGTATTCCACCCGTAAAAAACGAATCGGGAGAGCCTCAAGCTCAATTCGTCGCGGAAATTACCCGCGATCTAGTTTTGGCGAGCCACAGGTGTGCTCGGAAAGCTCCTGCCCCTCCTCGAAGGCGAACAGGGTCAAGTTACCAGCAGAGTTCTTGACGAGGATCCGGCTCACCACCGAGCCCTCGCCGTATTCCACCAGTTCCCCGAGGTTCATCGGTGTCGCGGGTTGAAGTTGCCCCTTCGCAGTACTGTTAGTCATCGTTCTCTTTCGTGGTCACGATCATGTCCTTCCGCAACAACCAAAAAAAGACCTTTGAGACAAAAATCAAGCGCTATGGCACACTCTGGGCCAGCCTTATGCCGACATAAGTAAAACATTCACCTGGATCGTAACCGAAGCGCACGGCAGAACGAATTGTATAGGCGCCGTCGGCTTTAGCACCACCGCGATACGCCCTTTCCGTTCCCCCCACCGGGCCCTCCGGGTCGGTCACATTGCCACTGCCGGGGACCTCGTACCAGTCCCAGGCCCATTCGTAGACATTCCCGTGGACATCGTAAAGACCCAGATTGTTGGCGGTCTTTGAACCGACATCGTGGGTGTCCCATCCGGAATTGGCACAATACCAGGCGAGGCTTTCCAGAAAATATGGCGTCTGGCATTCATCCGCCATTGCCTCGCTGTCCTGGCCGTTGCTGTAGGCCGTAGTTGTGCCACCGCGGGCGGCAAACTCCCATTCCGCTTCTGTCGGCAGCCGATACCCGGTGCAGTCGTAGGTCGAGGAAACGCCGTTTAACGACACCACGGCATCCTTGATACCGCCATGCTCCTTGCAGTAATCTGTGGTATCGCCGTCGCTGTCATCCTCACAGACGATGTCGAAAAAATCGTAACAGGCCGTGGCTTTGGTCAGCGTCGTCAATTGGTTGGCATAGGCCGCCGCATCAAACCAACTGATATTTTCCACCGGGAGATTATCCGGTTCTCCGGAAGTGTTGTGACTGGGATTATAACCCATCACCTCGGCGAACTGGGTCTGGGTCAACTCGCGGCGCATGATCTTAAAGCCCCTGGTCAACGTCACGTTATGCTGAACTTCCTGCGCATACCGGCCTACCTCGGAGAGGGGACTGCCCATATCGAAACTTCCCGCCGGTACTGTGATGAACTGCGGCACAGATACTGTATCATCATCGTCATCATCGTCGTCATCGTCATCGTCCGCAACGTCGTCGTCATCATCGTCATCGTCGTCATCATCGTCGTCATCGTCGTCATCCCCGCCGCCACCGCCCCCGCTGCACGAGATAACCAGGCCGACGCCGAGGCACAATAGGACAACAAGGGCCAGGAACAACAAGCGCTTCATCGAGGCCTCCAGGTTGACAGGCTCAGATTCCAAGGCATGATCTTGATGACCGATGCATACTCCTGGCAACATCCGTTGTCAACATTAATCATGAGCCAGCCGACAATTCTCCATCTCTCCAATTGCTTGCCATTGCACGGTTATTGATCGGACCCGCGCCCCGCCATTTCGACGCCAGTTGCGTTCGCTACTCCAAACGTTCGCAGCTCGGAAAAAACGGGGTCGCCTCAATAATCCCACAATATCAACATCTTCTTTGCGATCGGACTTGATGGGCAAAGTCCGAACGACATGGAGAAAGAGAGAGAAAAGGGGCGTTTGGGGGGCAAAATGTGCGTCTGAGGCAGCGAGCCAGTCCGATTGGAGCAGGCCGCCAGGCGCGGCGCGGAACATGGAAATTCCTTTTAGTTCATGCGGTTATACGCCGCAAACAGCAGTAGCCCCAAGGTGGGGCTACAGAACAGAGAGACAGTCCTTTTTAGGGGATCGTGGTGGAGGAAACCGGAGTCGAACCCCCGTCCGAGTGTTTCTTGTGTTTCAATGAACCATATTAATAATTGATATTTTGAGCTGCAAATGTCAAGAAAAAAGATGCGCATGGATGGC
>JAVCCG010000151.1 GCA_030765605.1 Candidatus Alcyoniella australis | reverse complement strand
AGCAGCAGCGAGCAGACCAACAACGTTGCGAGACAAAATCCGCGGAACTTGATTGACGAACCGATCATCTTGCGACACCTCCCTTGCGCGGCGTACATGCTCGCATCGTCTGTTGTCGATTTCAATGATCCAGCAACATGACTACAATCGAGAGATCATAACTTTCCGGGGATAGATGAGCGCCAACGCCCTGCAACTTCACGGCACAACGACGATCCGCGATCGCGCGGGCGACCTGCTGCGCCTCTGCCCACTGTACATCCAATGGGGCGCAGGAAAGGGAATTTTCCCCTGGCCGACCACTGGCGAGCGGCGCGTGGATCTGCCGCTGGGCAGCGCCGAACTAAATGTAGAGCAGCTCGAGGACGGCCTGGCCGTGGAGTTCGTGCTCAGCGTGAAGCGCGACGCCGATCTGGTCTGCGCCGAACTGCGTTACGACTGGCTGGCCGAGACTCCGGATTACGCCTGGGCCCCGCACATGCGGCCGGGTCCGGATTTGGTGATCGGCGAGATGGCGTTCCGTTCGCCGTGCCTGGTGCTCGGAACCAAAGGTCGCGGGGTGACCCTGGTGCCCGACGTACACCGACAGCCCGGCGGACCGCACGCATTTCTCGACTTGCAGCGCCGCGGGCTCTCGGGCAAGGCGCTGCTGGCCCACGGCCTGGCGCAGCAAGCGCCCTTCGGGCACATCATGTTCCGGCGCACGGGGCGCGCTGTGCATCTGCGATCCGGGAGCAAACTACGGCTGCGGCATTACATCATGCCCTGGAGAGGTGATCCGTTGCAGCGTGCCGCGAGCTTCACCTGGGAACGTCTCAGCCGCCGCGACTCGTTGCTGCCCCAGGTGCTGCCTTTCGAGCGCTACGAGGCGCTGGCCGTAGAACGCATCTTCGCCCCGGACCTGTATCACGAGCTCGAGGTCGATGGCCGCGAGGCCGCGTGCATGGCCACTCAGACCCTGACCGCGAAAAAACCGCCCGCGCTGATGAACGCGGGGCAGGTGCGTTCGTATTTGCGCAACCAGGATCGGTTGATCAAAGCCATGGGCGCGATACAATCCAGATTGTTCACCAACCGCGTGGGCTACAGGCTACTCACCGCGGTTCTGCACGCGGGCAAGCTCAAGGTCGTGCCGATGACCTCCTTTGCCTGCTGGTTCAACCAGGTGCGCACGGCATTGGGCTCGGCATTGCACGCCCGGCGCCTAGGCGACGCGGCCCTTGAGGCGCGCTGCACCAAGATCGTCGAACTGGCCCTGAGCGCGCCGACCGAGCACGGAGTGCCGCACTCGATCTGCCTGTTTCCCGAGGGCCAAGTGAGCTGGAAGCGCGGCACGCGCTCGTTCGAGATCATCGACAGCTTTCACCTGCCCGACGCGGCCGTGACCTGCTTTCATCTGTTGCAGTGGCGCGAACTGATCGGCGACGACCAGCGGATCCTGCCGCTGTGCCGCGGCCTGGCCCAAACGCTGATCGAGTGCCAGGCGGAAGACGGCTCGATCCCGGCCTGGGTCGACGTGGTCAACGATCGATTGGATCCGCAGGAGATCTTACGACGCTCGGCGTCCAGCGCCGCTCCGGCAATGCTGCTGGCGCGGCTCAATCGGGTGGAGCCCGAACAGCGGCTATACGACGCCGCGGCCGCAGCAATGGAGTTCATCGAGCGCGAGGTGCTGCCCCAGGAGCGCTGGTTCGACTACGAGCTGCTCTATTCCTGCGCCGGACGGCCGACCCCGGACCAGGGCCCGGACCGCTACACCGGCTGCCTGCCGCAGAACACGCTGTGCATGTATTGGGCGGCCCAGGCCTGCCTGGATCTGCACTTGGCCGCGGGCGAGGCGCGTTGGCTCGAGCTGGGCCGCCGCGTGCTCGATCGGCTGAGCCTCTACCAGCAGGCGTTCGACCACCCACGGCTGTCCATCGACAGCTTCGGCGGGTTCGGCGTGATGAACGCCGACGGCGAGCACAACGACGCGCGCCAGGGATTGTTCGCCCCGCTGTACTGCGATTACTACGCGGCCACGGGCGAGCCCGCACTGTTCGCGCGCGGCGTGGCCGCGTTGCGTGCGTGCTTCACCACAATGCTCGTCGAAGAGCATCGCGACCTGGCCCCGGGCAACATGCTGCGCTTCCGCCCAAGCGACCGCGGCGCGATCCTCGAAAACTACGCGCACAACGGCCGCGACCAGATGACCGCGGGCTACCTCTCGCCCGACTGGGGTTGCGGCACCAGCCTCTACGCCTCGGGCCTGGCGTTCGCACGCTTCGGCCAGGTCTACGTGGACCTGCCGCGACGCCGAGCGTTCGGCATTGATCTGTGCTCAGCCCAGATCGAGTCGCTGGAAGATGGGGTGTTGGAGTTGACTACATCGGGCGCAAAGCCGCGCGTTGTCTTGCTGCACGACCCGCAGTCCGAGGTGAAAACCATGCGCCTCAACGGACGCGAGCTTAAAAGCGAACAAGCCCCAAACATCGCTCGGCGCAGATATAGTTAAATTAAATCCGCGTTAGGGTTCCTGATCGCGCTGTTTGAGCGCGTCGAATAACTCGCCGGTGGAGATGTGGCGTCCCTGGCCCAGGGCTGGTTTGGGGTAACGCTCACCCTTGACCTTGATTGCGGCGTCGCCGACCTCGAAGTCGCGGTACACGTGCTGGGGCACGCGCGCGTGTACGCGTTTGCCCTGCTGGGTCTGGATTACCAGATAGCGCCGCTTGTATTGATTGCTCTGATCGAACCAGTGTCCCCATTTGGACTTGGTGACCTTCTCGACCACCGTCCCCTCGTAGACCTGGCCCTTATCGATCGCCGGACTGATAACGAATCCCCAACCCCCGAACACCAGCACCGAGGCAACCAACACGATCAGTGAGATCTTTCTCTTTCTGGTAATCTCCATTTCTCTGTCCCCCCAACCGGGATTATAACAAAACCGCTCGCCTTGGTCGGCTATTTAGTGCTCGGCGGTTGCAGCGGCAGCGGCGCTTTGGCGCAAAGCTCGAGCATCAGGCCCTTACCTTGGACGCTACGCTGGGCGTTCCACAGCGCTAGGTTGTTGCGCCGAATCAGCAGGTCGGCGTTGCTCGCGACGATCGGCCAGGGCGCGCGCACGATAATCGTCCCACCCTGCTTTCCGGCCGAGCTCTCGATGTAGACCTTGAGCGACAGCTCGCCGTCGGCCTGGGAATACTGAAGTTGTACCGGCTTGTGATTTTGATCGTTGAGCGCCATTTCGGCCAAAGCGCGCTGGGCCTTTGCGTAGTGCAGCGTGTAGTGGCCGTCCACCTGATCGGCGGAGGCCGGCGGTGCGCTGAGTCGCGGCCCGAACACGTCGTCGGGCAGGCCCCGGCCGCAGCTCACCAGGTTTTTTTCCGGCGTGTCGTCCTGCTTCATCTCGACGCAGGTCTGGTCGACCTTGGTCAGCAGCTGGGCATGGCCCATCGGCTGCTTATCCTTTTCGTACGACAGCCCGATCGCAATCAGCGTCACGTCGGCCGAGCCATCGGCGTTGATCTGAATCAGGGTGATCAGCTCCTGGGTGTCGAAGCACCCGGCGAGCAACAGACACAGCAGCACGGGCAGCAGCAGCAACAAAGAGCAGCGCTTGACAGGCATGGTTCTCCTCCCAAGCGCACAATATCGCGGCTAACGGCTCAGACCAATAGTAAATCCTTGGCCCAACGCTGCAACAGACCTCCGGGGCGGATGAAAACGACCAGGGTTATGATCGCGAATGCGCCCAGGCCGTAGCCCCAGCCCAGGCCGTGGATCAGCAGGCTGGCGATGATCGCGTTGGCCAGCGCACCAAGGAACACCACCTTGAGGATCTGCACGGCGATCGAGCCGATCGAGGCGTTGCGCACCAACGCCGGGTCGAGATCGTCCAGGGCGTAGCCGTTGATAATCCAGCGCCCCATCATCCAGAACATCACCGGCAGCATCACGATCCCCATCAGGTAGAGGGTGATCGCCACGTCGGAGATGAAGAACGCCGGGATATTGTACAGGCTCCAATTGGCGAACAACTCGTCGGTGGCCGAGAAGAAGCGCATGTAGCCCGTACCGTCCCAGCCGTGGACCAGGATGAAGAACATCAGGAAGTAGCCCAGCGGCATCTGCAGAAACGCCGCGTACTTGCGCCCCGCGTTGAGCAGCTTGCGCGTCACCCAGAAGCCGAGAATCCCCTGGGTAATGTTGGTGATCGCAAACAGCGCCACCATCCAGGCCCAAAGATCGCGGTCCCAGACGTGCATCGTCTCCCAACTGGGGAAGGCCCAGAGCAGCACGATCCCCGAGGGCGCAAAGAGCAGCGAGAGGTAGAGCAGGCTCGAAGTGAAAAAGCGGTTTTCCAGCAGCGGACGGCGCGGTGCGTCGGCCTCGACCTGGGCCCGGCGCTCATATATCAACTGCCGCGAGGCCGCCATGGCGAATCCCGCGCCAAAGGCGTAAGACCAGAATACGTCCACCTGAACCATTGTTGTTCTCCTTTAACCTGGATTACTCGGGAATGGCGAAGTCCGCGGTGGTCAGGCCGATGTTTAACTTTAGATCGCGTTGAATGTAGCGGCCGATAACCTGACCCTCCCAGCCGTAGAGCGTAACGTTGACCGGCATGCAGTCGTCCACGGTCAGGTAGACGTCGGCCTCGCGCGCCATAAAGCGCGGGTCGGGCTCGGGGTATAAAAAAGCGTGGATCCAAAACGACTCGCGGCCGCTGCCCTGCTCGATCACTCGGCCGTTATAGTGCGTGTCCAGGGTGCCCAGTGATCCGGCCAGCTCGCAGAAATGGCCGATGACGCAAACCAGGCTCGCCAGATCCGAATCGGTGACCACGAAGCGATTGGGATGGAAAAACTGGGTGAACTTGCTGTGCATGCCGTAGCGCTGCACGCCGATTATCGCGCGCCAGCCCACGTCCAGGGCCCAGAAGTGGTCCGGGTCGCGCTGCGAATCGTAGATCGCCCACATCCCGCGGCTTTCGCCGTCGAGCCACTCGAGCTTGACGCGGTGCGGCCGCATGAAGCTGACCTTGAGCGTCTCCTCGGGGTAGGGCTTGCCATCGAGCACCTCGTACTTGATGAACGTCGCGGTGTAATCCTGGACCTGCTCCAGATTGTATTCAAAGCAGGCGAAAAGCTGCGTCGGGTCCTTTGTGATCTGCTCCTCGTCGGGTAGATCGTAGGCCGCTGCCACCATTGGCAGCAAAGCCAGGCCGCAGACCGCGAGCAGAAAAGACAACCTTCTTAGTAGTGGATGCTTCATTGCGTACCGCCTATCCCGTCGAACATCATCCGGATTAAGGCCTCGAGCCAGGGCCCCTTGTCGCGCTGGCGGTTGGGCGAGCCCGAGAGCCGCTTGGCCGCCTCGAAGATCATCGCGTTGATCGCCTGGGCCGTGACCCGCGTATCCAGGTCGGGCCGCAAAAACCCTTTTTCCAGGCCGTTGAGCAGATATTGCTCGGTGAACCCGGCAAAGCCGTCCATCATCAGTTGCACGCGGCCGCGCAACTCCTGATCGAGTCCCAACGATTCGTAATGCACGATGCGCGACAGGCTGGCGTCGTCCAGAAAGAGGGTCATCAGCGACTCGCCGATACGCCGCACCTGGGCGCGATATTGTTCAAGATTTTCCGCGGCCTGGGGATGCTCGCCGAAGACCACCGCCGCCACCTGGCGCATGATCCGCTCCAGGATCTGCTCGAACACATCGCGCTTATTCTCAAAGTAGCGGTAGAACGTGCCGTGGCCCATGCCGATCTCGGCCGCAATGTCGGCGATGCCTGTCTGGTGATAACCCTTTTGCGCGAATACCTTTTGGGCCGCGTCGAGTATCTGGACCCTACGCTCTTGCTTGCGCCGCTGTGCTCGATCAGGCGTACTTTCCATTGCTCTTTCCAATAATCCCTGTAAAACAACCCGTTATAGCGGAATGACGTGTCATTCTTATGTTTCCAGAGCATCGATGTCAAGGAAAATAATCTCCTTCTTTCAAGCATGGGATATAATGCCGCTATGGTCGATCGACAACAGATTTACAGACCGCTGATCTTTGGCGAGGTGCTGTTCGACATCTTCCCCGACGGCCGCCAGGTCCTGGGGGGCGCGCCGTTCAACGTGGCCTGGCATTTGCGCGGCCTGGGGCTCGACCCGCTGCTTGTCTCCCGTGTGGGCAGCGATCAGCGCGGCGAGCAGATCTTGCAGCGCATGGCCGCCTGGGGTTTGGACGTTTCAGGCGTGCAGCGCGATGCACGCCGCCCCACCGGCGAGGTGCGGGTGCGGATCGAGCGCAACGAGCCGCACTTCGAGGTGCTCGAGGACCGCGCATTCGACCACATCGAGCTCGGGCCGATCGTCGAGCTCCTGGCTGATGCACAACCGGATCTGATCTACCACGGCTCGTTGGCCGCACGCAGCGCGGTCTCGCGCGCCACGCTCCATGCGCTGATCCGCGAACTGCCGGACGTACCGCTGTTCCTCGACGTGAACCTGCGCGCCCCGTGGTGGGAATCAGAACTGCTGGGACAGATGCTCGGCCGCGCGCGCTGGGTCAAGCTCAACCTCGACGAGCTGCAACGCATCGCGCCCGGACCCGGCGAGCCCGAGGCGCTCTGCCGCGAGCTGATGAAATCGCGCGCCATCGAGCTGGTGGTGCTCACATTGGGAGCGCACGGCGCGCTGCTTGTGCCAAACGATTGCGAGGTATTTAGCGCCGAGCCGCCGGGCGAAGTCGAACTGGTCGATACGGTGGGGGCAGGCGACGCGTTCAGCGCGGCGATGATCGCGGCCATCCTACGCCGCAAGCCGCTCTCCGAGGCATTGCAATCAGCGCTGTGCCTGGCCGCGCGCGTCTGCGCCATGCGCGGCGCCACCTCTGAAAACCGCTCGATCTATAACGGACTGTGCGCCGCAGTAGAAGCTTCCTGAATTATCCGGGCTAACCTTTAACGGATCCGGCCATCATCCCGCCGACAAAGTAGCGCCCCAGCAGCACGTAGACCAACAGCGTGGGGGCCGAGGCGATCAGCGCTCCGGCCATCTGCACGTTCCAGCGGCTGATCATGCTGCCGCCGAGGTTCTGCAGGGCCACGGTCACCGGCTGGGCGCGCGGGTCGCCCACCAGGGTCACGGCAAAGAGGAACTCGTTCCAAATGTTGGTGAACTGCCAGATCGCCACCACGGCAAACGCCGGCAAACTCACCGGCAGGAACACGTACCAGTAGATTTTGAGCAGGCCCGCGCCGTCGATGCGTCCGGCCTCGATCAGCTCGTCGGGCACTGTGGCGTAGTAGTTGCGGAAGATCAGCGTGGTGATCGGCACGCCGTAGATAACGTGTACCAGGATCAGCCCGAAAAGCGAGTTATAGAGTCCGATCTTGCGCATGAACAGCACCAGCGGGATCAGCACGCTCTGGTAGGGAATGAACATCCCGAACAGCACCAGGGTGAACAGCCACTCCGAGCCGCGGAACTTCCACTTGGAAAGGCAGTAGCCGTTGAGCGAGCCGACGATGCACGAGAGCAGCGTGGCCGGGATCGTCAGCAGCAGGCTGTTGAGTACTCCGCGCCACATCCGCGACCCGGCCTCGGCAAACCCCTCGAACGACAGCGCGCTGGGCAGCGCCCACATGCTCGAGCCCTGGGCGTCGGCCAGGCCCTTGACCGAGGTGGCGAACATCACGTACAGCGGCGTGATGAACAACGCGGCGGCCAGCCCCAACAAAAGGTAGGCCCACAGCGTACGGCCGCGCGCGACCTTCGCCATCAGCGGGCGTCCATCGACCTGGCGTAGACCAGGTAGGGCACGATCAGCAGCGCCACCATCAACAGCATCACCACGCCGATTGCCGCGCCGCGCGCCAGGAACTGGTTGGCGAAGGTCACCTCGAACATGAAGATCCCGGGCACGTCCGTGGCGCGCGCGGGCCCGCCCTGAGTCATCACGTAGACCAGGTCGAAGATTTTAAGCGAGATGTGCCCCAGCACCACGATCGCGCCCACGGTGATCGGCCAAAGCTGGGGCAGCAGCACGTGGCGGAAGACCTGGGCCTCGTTGGCCCCGTCAATGCGCGCGGCCTCGCGCTGCTCCATTGCAATGCCGCGCAGCCCGGCCAGATATTGGGCCATGGTGAACCCGGCCATCTGCCAGATCGCGGCCAGGGCCACGCAGGTCAGCGCCATTTTGGGGTCGGTGATCCAGCCCCAGTCGCTCACGTCGAATCCCAGGGCCGCGAAGATTCGATTGAGCCCGGACTGCGGGTTGAAGACCCAGACCCAGATCGTGCCCGTGACCACGAACGAGACCGACATCGGAAACAGAAACAGGCTGCGGAAGAACGACTCGCCGCGCAGCTTGCGGTCGAGCAGCACTGCCAGCAGCAACCCGAGGAACAGGTTGCCCGCCAGGAACAGCAGCGTGAACACGCCGGTGTTGACCAGGTCGCGCTGGAAACGATCGTGGTGCAGCAGCCGTTCGTACTGCTCGAACCCGACGAACTTCAGCTCGGGCGAGATGCCCTCCCAGTCGGTCATCGAGATCCAGCCCGACCAGCCGATGAAGCCGTAAACAAACAGCAGCAGCAGCAGGCACGAGGGCGCCACCAGCGCCAATGACAGCAGCCGGTCGCGCCGCGCGTGCCTCATCGCGCCCGCCGGATTACTCCGGCCTTACTCCGGCGTCTTTGGCAGCGGCCTCCAGCGCCAGGGCCGCGGCGTCCACGTCCAGCTTGTGGATAAAAACGCTCAGCTCGTCACTGAGCGCCGTGGCGAAACGCTCCTTGACCGCCGAGCCGTGGGCGCAGCTGGGCACCAATGTGTCCTTGGCAAAGTCGGACATAAAGCGCACGGCGATCTGGTCAAACTGGTCAGCCGGCGCGTCAACGCGCGCGGGGATCGAGCCCTTCTTGAGGTTGAACGCGGTCTGGCCCTCGGCCGAACCCACTACCTTAAGGAACTCCCGGGCCATCGCCGCGTGCGGCGCGTCCTTGGGGATGCCGAAGGTGTCGGTGATCACGATGAACATCCCGTCAGTGCCTGGGGAGGGGATCGCGCCGAAGTCCTGCCCGGGCTGCCACTGGTTGGTCATAAAATAGCCCTTGGCCCAGTCGCCCATCACGTTGAACGCGGCCTGGCCCGCCACCAGCTTGCCGCTGGCCTGATCCCAGGTCAGGGCCGCATGGTCGGAGTTGGCAAAGCCGACCATTTTGGACAGCGCCTGCAGCGCCCCTTTGACCCGCTCGTCGGTCCAGGCGATTTTGCCCGCGAACAAATCGCGGTAAAACTCGGGCCCGCCCACGCCGAGCAGCAGCGTCTCAAACAGGTGGGACACCGGCCACTTGTTGCGCGAGGAGAGCGCCAGCGGGGTCACACCCGCAGCCTTGAGCTTGTCGCAGGCGGCGAAAAATTCGTCGAGGGTGGTCGGCGGCTCAATGCCGTTGTCCGCCAGCAGCCGCGCGTTGTACCACAGCACGTTGCCGCGGTGGATGTTGGCCGGTACGGCGTAGATCTCGTTGCCCGCGCTGACGATCTGGATCAGGCCCGCGGGGAACTTCTCACGCCAGCCCTGCTCATCGTAAAGCGCGGTCAGCGGCTGCATCAGCCCCGGCTCGACCCAGGTGTGCAGCAGCTCCGCGCCACCGTGGACCTGAAACGAGTCGGGCGGATCGCCGCCCATCATCCGCGTCATCAGCACGGCCTTGGCGTTGGTCCCCGCGCCGCCGGCCACCGCGGCGTTGATCACCTTGACCTGCGGATGCATTGCGTTGAACTGGTCGACCAGCGCCTGCAACCCCTCGGCCTCGCCGCCCGCGGTCCACCAGGAAAAGAGAATCACCTCGGACTGGTCGGCCGCGGCCTGGGCCTCCTGCCCGGGCTCGGGCGCAACAGCCTGTTGCGGCTCGGACTTGCCGCAGCCCACCAGGGCCAACAGCGCGAATACCAGCAGGATTGATACCAACAAGCGAATGGTTCTCATTTTGAACTCTCCCCTTTGTCGAGAAGGTTGATTTCGGTTTGCGCGTCAAAGACCTTGAGCGCGTCGACCTCGGCGTGCAGGGTCAGGGTATCGCCGGGCGCTGCCGCGCGGTCGGGATCGGTTGTCGCGGCGAGCAGCAGCGGGCCGACCCGCAAATAGAGCACCACCTCGGAGCCCAGCGGCTCGACCACTTCCACCACTCCGCTAAAGACCGCGGCGGGGCGATCCGGACGCGGCGCGATCCGCAGATGTTCGGGCCGAATGCCCAGCACCACGCGGCGCTCCTGGCCCAGGGCGGCCAGACGTCCGTTGTCGGGCAGGACGATCTCGAGCCCCTCGGCGCGCAGTAGGCTGCCTTGGTCGGATCGGCTGATCGCGCCCGCGATCAGGTTGATCGGCGGGCTGCCGATAAACCCGGCCACGAACAGGTTGGCCGGTTGGTGGTAGATCTCAAGGGGCGGCGCGACCTGTTGCAGCACACCGCGGTGCATCACGGCCACGCGGTCCGCCAGGGTCATGGCCTCAATCTGGTCGTGGGTGACGTAGATGATCGTGGTGCCCAACGTGCGGTGCAGGCGTTTGATCTCGAGCCGCATCTGCACGCGCAGTTTGGCATCGAGGTTGGAAAGCGGCTCGTCGAACAGGAACGCCGCGGGCTTACGTACGATCGCCCGGCCCATGGCCACGCGCTGGCGTTGCCCGCCGCTGAGCTGCGAGGGCTTGCGTCCCAACAGCGGCTCGATCTCGAGAATCCGTGCGGCCTCGAGCACGCGCTGCTCGACCTCGCCCTTGGGATAGCCGCGCATCTTCAGGCCGAAGCCCATATTGCGGCGCACATCCATGTGCGGATAGAGCGCGTAATTTTGAAAGACCATCGCGATGTCGCGATCCTTGGGCGGCAGGTCGTTTACCTCGCGTTCGCCGATGCTGATCGCGCCCGCGCTGAGCTGCTCGAGCCCGGCGACCATTCGCAACAGCGTCGACTTGCCGCAACCCGAGGGGCCGACCAGCACCAGGAACTCCTGGTCGCGCACGTCCAGCGACAGCTCGCGCACCACCTCGTTGGAGCCGAAGCTTTTGGACACGCGGTCGATGCGGACCTGAGCCACGGCGTCAGAAGGCGATTTCGAATGCGCCCTGCACGTTCCACAGGGTCTCGGTGGCCTCGAGATCGATCTCGTTGGACAGTGCGGCCGCGGCCGCTCCGGGGAGCAGCGCCGAGCCCAGCACGGTCAGCGCGACGCTCTCGCCGTAGAGCTCGATGCGCGCACCCAGGTCCGTCTCGATCCCCAGTTCCGGGTCGTCGCCCACGTTGCGCTCCTGGAAAACCATGCCGTAACCGGCAACGGCGAACAGCTCCAGGCCGCTCACCGGCCGCCCGGTGACCTGCACGTCGCTCACCAGCAGGCCCGCGCCCTGAGCAGCGGCGCGCTCGTCGAGGTTGTCGTAGCGATCCTGCAGCCAATCCTCGGTGAGCAACACGGTGCGGCTGCGCGAGACCCCCGAGTAGTCAAAGGCGTTGTCCGTGAGGTTGTACGGATCGCCGTCGTCAGCGCTGAACGCCAACGCGCCGATGCGCAGCTCGAGCACGCGCCAGTCGGCGGTGAATCCCAGCTGCCCGGCTGCGGCCAGCAGGTCCACGTCGCGGTTGTCGATCCCGCCGTTCTCGAAAACTCCGGCCTGGCCCACCAGGTCGAGCTCAACTCGGAATGTCTCGTCGATCTGCCAATCCAAACGGATCAGCGGGTCCGCGTGCCAACGGGTGCGCTCGACAAGCGTGCGGTCCCAGACGAAGAATACGCCCGGCTCAAGGCTCAGGCCCGGGGCGAGCCTCTGCTTCGCACTGCCGAAGAAAACCCAGTGGTCGTTTTGGAAGTTGTTGCGGTTGGGGTCGAACCCGTCGTCGTCCGCGTTGTACTGCTGGTTGGGATCGCGTCCCTCGTAGGTCGTGTCGGGCACTTGGGCCGCGCCGAGTTGCGCCGTGCCCGACGACCAGCATCCGCTGAGCCAGGCCGTGCCCAAATAGCGGTCGAGCACCAGGCCCGTGGGGTCGTCCAGGTGGCGGTAGCCCGCGCCAATGCCAACGGGGATCCAAGGCAGGCCCACGTGGCCCCAGAACTGGCGCTGGCGGAAGACCGGACGCCCCTCGCCCGTGGCGTCGCCCTGGTTGGCGTCATTGCGGCTCCAGATGTTGTCGCCGATCTCCAGTTCGTATTGAAGCTCGATCGCCTCGTGCGGCTGCCAGATCATGCGCGGCCGAAACAGCGTGCTGATGTAGCCCACCTGCTGGCCGTTCTGGTCGTAAAGCTGACCCGTGGGGTCGAAGTCGCTGTCGTTCTGGTGGACAAAAAACGTGCGGAAGTCGGCGTGGATGATCGGCAGCAGCGCCGCCTGCTCCCCGTCGTCCGCCGCGGCAAAGGCCGGGATCGCAAGCAGTGTGCACAGAATGATCGCGCTGAGTGTGGCTGTACGGCTCATGACCGCCTCCCGTTCTCGCGCACGGCGTCTTCAAAGAAGAAGTAATCCCACTCGCTGTCGCCCGAGTCCTGGTAGGGCGGCCGGATGCGGATCGTGTGATCCACGTCGGGCGAGCCGTCGTCGATGTACCAGTAGAGCAGTTGCAGCTCGTGATCAAAGGCGCAACGACCGTCGGAGAGATAGACGTAGAAGCCCTCGGGGTATTGCAGCCGCGGAACGATGATCTCGGTGGGCGCGCTGGACTCCAGCGAATCCATCGCCAGGTAGTACTCGTGATAGGGGGTCGGCTGACCGGGGATCGGATCGTAGTAGTGGTGGTCGGAGTAGAAGTGCGTCTCCAGCGGCCGACCGGCTGAGAAGCGCGCATAGGGCCGGATGTAGGCTGTGGCCGAGCGGTACTGGCGATCCGGCCCGAGAATCGAGAAGTCCTCCTCGTTCCATCCGTCGCCGTTGAGCGGCTCATTCTCTGGGGAGTAGTTCCACATCGTGTGGTGCATCATCAGCGTCTCGAGCGCCTCGAAGTAGTTGTCGAGGATCTCGGTCGAGACCGCGTAGTTCTCGGCCCGCGCTTGTTCGATGCCGCCGAAGTTGAAGTAGGTGCCGAACTCGCCCAGCAGCACCGGCACGTTGCTCAGGTGCTCGGCCGACGAATCGATCACCGCCTGCAGCTTCTCGGTGTAGTCGCGGTACTTGACCTCGTCCACGGTGAACTCGCGCGGCGAGGCGTCATAGCCCAGGAAGGGGTAGATGTCGGCGTAATAGTGCGGGGCGAAGACCACCTGGTCCAGGCCTTCGGGTTTGAGCATTGGCGACCAATAGACGCCAATGTTGGCGTCGCCCAGCCCGATCGATTCCTCGATAAAGAAGATCGCGTCCGGATCCTGGGCCTGCATCGCCTGGCCGACCCGCTCGTGGAACGGCTGAAGGTAGTTGCGGTTGAAGCCCGAGTTGAGCGCGATCGAGGCGCCAAAGTCCGGCCGATAGGGCGAGCCCTCGGCGGCCTTGAGCGGGAATCCACCGGCAGCCAGCTTCTGCGCCGTGTCGGGCATGCGGCCGGAGTTGACGATGAAGTCACGGATCGACTGCACCAAGTCCGATGGCATGCCGCCCTGCAGCAGCTCGGCCACCGCCTCGTCGAGGACCACGTCGACCTCGGCGGGCGTCAGGTCGTGGCCCCCGCTCTCGAGCATCTCGCGGTAGGTGATGGCGTAGATCGTGAACATCAGGTAGAAGCCGCCGGGCTCGTTGAGAATGTCGTAGCCCATCACGTTGGGATAGTCCTTGACCCGCGTGACGACTTGCAGCCAGGCGTTGGTGAACGAGTCCTGCAGAAAGTCCTGGACGTTCTTGCCCTCGATGTACCAGTTGGGGTAGACCGAGCGCCCGGCGAAGAACACCGCCCAGCAGCGGTTGAGGTCGATCGATGTGAAGTAGTTCACGCCCCAAGGGTCGATCGCCAGCATGTCGTTGGTGTCGGCCGGGTCGTCCACATCCTCCGGGGGCATGCCCCACTCAGGTGAGGAGACGTTTTTGTCAAACAGCGGCACCTGCACCGCCCAACGCGGAGCGCCGTCGCCGCGCACCAGGTTGTTCAGCGGCTCGTCGGTATCCTGTGGCACGTCCAGGTCCATTCCGTCGAGCAGGTCCGAGTCGGTGTAGTACTTGGCCAGGTGCCGGGAGTATAGATCCTGGTGCATGTCCAGAAACACGTAGATGCCGTAGTCGTTGGCCTTGGACACGATCTGCTCGATGTAGTCCAGGTACTCGTAGTCGTATTGGCCGCTGGCCTCGGGCTCCAGCGCCTCCCAGATCACCAGCAGCCGCAGCACGTTGAACCCGGCGTCACGCAGCCGCGTGAAGTTCTCGTCGGCCTTCTCCAGGGGAAAGGGCTTGCCCACGTAAGAGATCGGGTTCTCGGTGGCCGGGAACTTGGTGGAGCCGCCGACATTGACGCCGTGGACAAACATGTAGCGGCCATGCGCATCTTTGAAATGCGTGCGTTCCACGTGGATCTGCGGCAGCGGCTGCGCAGCCTGCTCCGCCAGGTTGAAATCGTCAGCTTCACAGGCAACCAGCAACAGGCAAATTGCCAGCAATGCGACCGCGCTAGCGTGAATCAGACGCATTCGGTCCTCCTTGGACTGTTCATCTTTTATTAATCCAACAATGGTCAGGCGAGTGGTTCGACAACGAAATATATCAACATAATTAAAACGAGACCAGGGCTGGCGGCTATTAGCCGACACAAGGCGCGCATACCTCTCTGGTAGTAATCCAACGACCCGCCCCGCGCCCGGGCGGCTTAGAGCCGCCACAAAACTCGCGCAGTACGCTGGTCTTAATCCAACGACCCACCCCGCGTCGGAAGATCGGGGAGGTGGGGTAAAGATCGTTAAAACGATCTTTATGTGTAGGCTCGCCGGAAATCAGTTTGTTTTTTTGCCAAGCGCGACAGCTCGTTCAGCGCGTTCTCAAAGAAGTGTTGTTCATCGAGACAAAATATTCCGCACGATTATCGGTCATAGAACGTGGCTTGGCACATGGCACCGCAAACTGCGCGCATCAGTCCACCCTCGGATGAGAACGCGCGGAGCGAGCAATCGCGCTTCCGGCTTAGCGCTGATGCCCCGGCGAGCAGGTGGGTGTGGGGAGGCGGCGCGATGGCGCAGCCATCGCGCCGCCGTCTCTCCTCCCCCGCGCTCGGCAAAAATCAGTTTGAGATTTTTCCTACTAAGCTCAAAGGCGATGCAATTGTGTGCGCGGGGGGTTGATCAGCGGGTTCTCATCCGAAAATAGGACTGACCAGCGTTATTGGCAAAGCGGGACACTGGGTGCGTCCGCCAGTAGATGAAAAGAAGTCTTAACCTGTCTCGATTAACTGGGCGCCTTTGAGAACCCGCTGAGCGAGCCCCCGTGCGAACCAGACGACTATCTCGTCAGATCTTAGACCGGCAATCTGAAAAGAATCTCAAACTGATTTCAGCCGAGCGCCTACCCAATATTGTTTTTCAACAATATTACCCCTCCCCCGCCATTCCCCGTTGCGGTAGATCGAGGACGGATCGGGGAAGATGACGCGGTTATTGCGAGCAGGTTGTGCGTCGCAGCAGAAGCCTCGTGAATAATACGCCCTAGCAGGGGCGGCCGTGCTCGATCACATTCTGGATGCAGCGATGGAAGCGCTGGCCCACGGCCTGCCAGGTGAACTTCTCGAGCACCCGCTCGCGTCCCTGGCGGCCCATGGTCGCGGCCAGTTCGCGGTCCTGCAGCAGCTTGACCACCGCGTCGGCGATCTGCTGCTCGTCCAGTGGGTCGACCAGGATTCCGCTGACGCCGTCCTCCACCGCGTCGACCACGCCGCCCGAGCGTCCGGCGACCACCGGCTTGATGCAGGCGTTGGCTTCTAGAAACACGATGCCGAAGCCCTCGACGTCGCCGCCGGGCACCTCGCGGCAAGGCAGCAGGAACAGCTCCGAAGCGTTGTAGTACTGCGGCAACTCCTCGTCGGGCACGAATCCGGCAAAGACCACGTGCTGCTCCAATTTGCGTTCGGCCACGATCTTGCGCAGGTCCTTTTCGTAGGGGCCGCGTCCGACGATCAGGTAGATTGCGTCGGGCACGCGCTCGAGCACGCGGCCAAAGGCGTGCAGCGCCTTGTCCATTCCCTTGCGCCGGATCAGCCGCGAGATCGAGACTACAACCCGTTTGCCCTCGAGCCCGTGGCGCGCCAACACTTCGCCGGCGCCGGCCTCGGGGGTGAACGCCTGGGGGTCGACGCCGCAGTAGGTCATGCATAAGCGTTGCTGGTCCACGCCCACGGAGCGGATCATCTCCTCGGTAAATTCGCTGATCGCGAACACGCCGTCGGCCTTACGGAAGGCCGCGGCCCGCACCGCGTTCTCCGCACGTTCGACTAGGTTGGCCGTCAGGTTGCGCAGAGCCTTGCTCCAGGGCAGGCCCCGCACCTTGCGGCGCCTGTAGGGCGCGAGTTCCAGGCCGTAGCCGACCATGCAGAACTTGATCCCCATCCAACGCGCCAGCAGCAGGCTGACCAGGCCGAAGATCCGCCAATGGAAGCAGACGATGCACTCGATCTTGTTCTCGCGGATCACGCGCCGGAACAACCGCATCGAGCTGAACATGTTGCGCAGCTCTTGCAGCGAGGCCTTGATCGTCTTGTTCATCGGCGCCAGGGCGAAGTCTGTGCGGTAGATCGGAAACGGGCTGGTCTTGTCGAATTCGCGCCAACCCTCTACGCGCGAGGCAACGAAATAGACCTCGTCCACCTCCTTCTGCAGCGAGCGGGCGACCTCAAAGGCGAAGGTCGAAATCCCGCCGTCTTTGGGACGAAAATCGATGGAGCACCCGAGGATTCTCATAGGTAGACTTATCTAACCTGCCTTGCCGCTGATCACGAAGCGGCCCCTGAGGCGACCTCCGCATAGATTCGCTCCCAGGCGGCAGCCACCGCCCCGGGCGAGTAGTTTTCCAACACGCTCTCGTGCCCGGCCCGGCCCATCTTCAGCCGTCGCTCGCTGTCGAGCATCAGCTCGGCCACGGCATCGAGCAGGGCCTGTTCGTCCCCGGGCTCGACCAGCAGTCCGGTGCGGCCGTGCTCGATGGTCTCGAGAAATCCTCCTTGTCTGGAGGCTACCACAGGCCGCTCGAAGAACATCGACTCCAGGGGTACCCGGCCGAACGGCTCGGGCCATCTGGTGAAACAGACCGTTAAATCCGCATCCAGGTATGCCTGGTAAAGATCCTCGCCTGTCAGGAATCCTGCGAAGCGAATATATGCTGAAGCGCCAAGCAATTCAATTTCTTTGCGCAGTTGCGGCTCGTAGCCTCCGCGGCCCACGATCACCAGTTCGGCGTCCGGGACCTGTTTGCGCAGCTTTGGCATGATGCGGATCGCGTGGTCGATCCCCTTGTGGCGCTGGAGCATGCCCACCGAGAGCACGGTGGGCACCTGGCTGCGCTTGGTCATCCGCTGCTTGGCGTTTTGCATCTTGTCGATCTCACCCACGGCGTTGGGCACTACCTGGGCCTGCACTCCGGCCTCGCGCTCCATCAGCGATTGCAGAAACGCGCTGGTGGTCACGACCTTGCTAAACTGCGCCAGGCAGCGCAGCCGATACTCGCGGTTGTGCTCGAACACCTTGCGCAGCAGCGGCCGCATCGGCCGCGGCACGGTCGCCAGGCAGGCCATGTCGCATTCGGTGCAAGGCCGCTCGCCCACGTGGCCGATGATCACCCGCCGCGGGCAGACGAATTTCATGTCGCGGATCATCGCCACCGCGGGAAACGGCAGGTCCAGCTCGGCGTAACGCATGATGCTGCGTTGGTTGTCGGCGTGCACCACGTCCGGCTCGAGCGCCTCCACGGTGCTGCGCAGCTCGTCGATGCGGATAATGCGGTCGAAGTCTTCGTCCAGGCATTCGATGTTCTCGCGCGAGCGGAAATAGGCCACGCAGTTGGTGCAAAACAGCGCCAGCTTGAGCGCGAACGAGGTGTGCGTGCGCTTGAACAGGTACTTAACGTGGGCCTTTATCGCCGGCCAGATCCGCTTGAGCGGCCAGGGCGAAAAGCGGTCGAACCAGGCCAGGATCCGCTGCTCGCGCCGCCAGATTTTGCCGCGCCAGCCCGTGGGGCGGTCGCGGGCCCAGGGCACGACCACCGGCACGCGCGGCAGGGGGAAGCGATGATCGTAGCGGCTGGGCACCCTGGTCACCGGCACGCCGTCGATCTGCTCGTTGACGACCTGCTCGTGCTGCTCGGTGAGCGCCACCACCTGCGGCTCGATCCCCGGCCGCAGCTTGAGCTCGTTGACCAGGTGAAACAGGCTGATCTCGGCGCCGCCGACCACGTCGGGCGGGTAGCGGTCCGAGATAAAGGTCAATTTCATGCAGGAGGCTCGACGGGCCTGCTCGCGCTGACGCTGATGTCGTTGGGCCGCAGGGCGTGGCGCACCAGGAAGCTGACCACCTCGTTGTCCCGATTCAGCACGCTTTGCACGTTGACGACCTTATCGACCAGTTTGTTGTGGTTGGCAATGAACTCCTGCCGCGCCTGTTGCAGACCCTCGAAGGTCTCGAGGATTGCCTCCGACAGTTGTTGCTGGCTGCGCGCCAGGGACAGCAGTTGGGCGTTGGTGCGTTCGACCAACTGTTCGAAGGCCTGGGCCGACGCGAGGTGCAACGCGGCGCAGTCCTGCTCGAGCCTGGAAACGCCCAGCCAGCGACGCACCAGCCGCGCCAGCGGTCCGTGTCCCACCAGCGGTTTCTGGCGCTCGGGGATCGCGATCGGCTCCAGCGCCTTGGCCGGCTGCTCAATCCGACGTACGCGCGGCGAGGGGAAACGCTTGTCCGAAAAGCGTTCGGGCCGCTGGCTGTCGACGCTGACTCCGGGCACCTGGATATAGGCGCTCTCGGGCAGCTCCTGGGACTGCACGTCCTCGAAACCGGCCTGCTCGAGAAAGAAACCGATTAGCTCGGCGGGGTAGAAGCGCTCGTGGGTGTAGTCGCGGTAGAATATCTCCAGGTGCTGAATCAGCGAGCGCACGTTGGGCGTCACGATCAGCACCAGGCCGCCGGGCGTCAGCACGTTGTGAATTTTACGGCACAGCTCCAGGGCGTCTGTGGACCGGTGATGCTCGATCAGGTGCGAGAGGAATACGCCGTCGAATTTCCGATCGAGCCGGTCCAGCCCCTCGAGCGCGGACCCATGCAGCGCCTCGAATCCGCGGCCGCGGATCTCCTCGACGAAATTTTGGTCGAGGTCGATTCCCAAGCCCTCGATCTCCGCCTCGGCCAGCAGATCGAGAAACACCCCTTGGCCGCAGCCCAGATCGAGCACGCTGCGACAGCCGTGCTCCCTGAACGCCTCGAGAAACTTGCGCTGGTATTCGCGGTAATCGTCAGCCTTGGTCCTGCGCAGCTTGACGTCGTAATCCTTATACATTCTGGACCACCTCGAACTCGGCGCGCAGATCGACCTCGCCGGCAAAGGGATAGGGGTTGGCCACGTTGAACGAATACTCGCGCTCGATCCGATCGTAGACCAGCGAGTCGTCGTTGTAATCGTGAGCCGCCACGGTCAGCAGATACTCGCCCGCAGCCATGGCGAACGAGGGAATAATAAAATCGACTGCGCCGGTTCCCGCGATCGAATCGATGCGCTTGTCCAGATTGCGGGTATTGGTGCCGTAAACGCGCACCCGTTTGAGATTGTGGAGACTGATGCCGAACACCGGGTCGGCCACCGGTTGCTCGGTGCTGTAGTGCAAGCGGATACGCAACGGGTCGCCCGAGCGAAACGCCTCGCGCTCGTTCCCGTTTTTATCTAAAAAGCAGACCCGCTCAATGCGCAACGGCCCATTGCCCCAGCGCTTGGGTACGGTGATATCGATCGGCTTGGGCGCGGATTTATCCTCTGCGCACGGCTCTTTGGTCCCCTTGGCCGCAACCTGCTGCTTGCGCTGCTCACCCGCGCGGTAGATATAGAGCTCCAACGCCTGCTCGGTGTCGCCGTCGAAGATCAGCTCGCCGCTCTCCATCACCAACGTACGATCACAGAAGCGTCGCACCGCGCCGAAGTCGTGACTGACGAACAAAATCGTGGTCCCCGCCTCTTTGAAGCGCCCCATCTCCTTGAGGCATTTTTGCTTGAACATGAAGTCGCCCACGGCAAACACCTCGTCGAGCATCAGGATATCGGGCTCGACCTGGATCGCCACGGAGAAGGCCAGCCGCGCCTTCATGCCCGAGGAGAAGCTCTTGAGCTTGGCGTCGCGGAAGCGCTCAAGCTCGGCGAAATCGAGGATGCGCTCCACCCGCTGCTCGGTCCAGGACCGCGACATGCCCAGGTAGCCGCCGTAAAGAAAGATGTTCTCCACAGCGGTCAGCTCTTTGTGGAGGCTCATCCCCAGCTCCAGAAGCGGGCTGACCTTGCCCTCGACCCGCAGATTGCCCGAGGTCGGCCGCAGGATGTTGGCCAGGATCTTGAGCAACGTGCTCTTGCCCGAGCCGTTGCGCCCCACCAGCCCGACGGTCTCGCCGCGCTCCACGCTGAAACTCACGTCGCGCACCGCGTAGAACTTCTCGTCCTCCGAGTGCGCCCTGCCGCGCATAAAGGTCTCGATCCGGCCCCGCCGGGTGGCCTTGTCGGTGTGCGGGATGACAAAGGCGCGCGAGACGTGGTCGACCTGGATCACGCTCATACGTAATCCCCGAAGCGCGGCTCGAGCTTGGTAAACAGCAGGTTGGCTGCGATGAACAGCACCAACACCAGGGCCACGAACGGCCAGAACCAATGGTCGATGTAGTTGGCCTCGGGGAACACCACGTGGCGTGTGAAGTGAATGATCCGCGCCATCGGGTTGAACAGGTACAACCCGCGGAACCGCTCGGGGATGAAGTCCACCGAGTACAGCACCGGACTGAGGTAGAAGCCCATGCGGATCACGATGTTCCAGGTATTCTGCAAATCACGCATTCGCAGGTTCAGCGGGGCCAAGAACAGGCAGATCGTGTAGATCACCACGAACTCGAGTAAAAACAGCGGCACCAGCCACAGCAGTCCCGGCCGGAAGTCCAGGCCGAAGATCAGCCCCATCACCAGGAAGATCAGCATTTCAAAACAGGCCATGAACAGCGTGGTCAGACAGGCCGAGAAGACCATCACCTTGCGTGGGAAATAGATCTTTTTCAGAATGTCCGAGCGCCCGACCAGGATGTTGATCCCGCTGTTGGTGCCGCGCGAGAACAGCTGCCACTGCACCAGCCCGATCAACAGGAAAAGCTGGTAGTTATCGATCTGTATGCGCACGATGCGGGCGAAGATGACGTACATAATCGACATCATCGCCAACGGTTCGAGAATCACCCAGACGAAGCCCAGGGTCGAGTTCTTGTAGCGCAGCTTGAAATCGCTGACCGAGATCTCGCGAATCAGGTTGTAGTAACCGGCCAGTCCGCCCATGCGTACCTTTCCTCTTGCCCGCAGTATTATTCAGCCTCGCGTCGCGCCGGCTTTGAGCCAGAGCAAAGCCGTAATACCGAGGACAAGCCCCGCGTCGCGGCGAGGGTCATTGGACCACGCCCTTGGTTCGCTCGCGAGTTTTGCCGTGGCTCTAAGCTGCTACTATACACGCAACTTCAGCGCCGCAAAACCGTCCTGTTAATCGACACAAGCCGCACAACGAATGGTAATCACCCATGTCGATAGGTAATCATCCCGGCCTGTCCGCAGTGGGTCGTCATCAGACAAGTCCATAAAAATTCAACGTATTCGTTGTTGGTACGTTTCATGCTTTATTAGGTATCCGGATAAGGTATGACATGGCCGCGCAATTTGCGGCCGGGATTCCTGGGGGGCATCGCATGGCAGTGGTAAAGGATCGTCCTAAATCAATTGTGACAATCGGCGGCGGGCACGGCCAGACAAACATGCTGCGCGCCCTAACGATGCTCGAATGCGAGATCAGCGCGATCGTGGCTGTCTCGGACGACGGCGGATGTTCGGGACATCTGCGGCGCAAGTACAACATGCCGCCGCCGGGCGACATCCGGCGCTGCCTGACCGCCCTGGCCCAGCAGCGCGGCATCGCCGAGCTGTTTGAATCGCGCCTAAGCTGGGAGTCGATGGGCCAACGCTCGTTTGGCAACATGATCCTCTCCGACGTGTTCGACAACGTCGAAAACCTGCAGGTGGTCTCGGACATCATGGCCGACTGCCTGGACTGCCGCGGCAGAGTGCTGCCCGCCAGCCTTACGCCTTGCACGATCTCGGCCCGCGACCAAAGCGGCAAGGTGGTGGTCGGCGAGACGCGCATCGCTCAGTCGGGCATCAAACCGCACCGAATCGGCGCCCTGAACAACCAGCAGGCCAACCCGCACGCAGTGCAGGCACTGGCCGCGGCCGACCTGATCATCGTCGGCCCGGGCAGCTTCTACACCAGCGTGCTCCCGCCGTTCACGATCCCCGGAATCGCCGAGGCCTTTGCCCTGAGCCCGGCGCGGCGAGTGCTGATGATCAACCTCGCCGAAGAGGGCAAACAGACCGAGGGCATGCGGATCTTCGACTACTTCGAGTCCTTCACCGCGCACCTGGATCTGGCGGTGGGCCGCTCGATCGACACCGTGTTGGTCGACGCACTGTCAATGGACCGCTCCGTGGTCTGGCTGCCCGAAGCGGTCAAGACCATGGCCGCGCACCTGCGCCGAGCCTCCGACCCGGCAAGCCACGACCCGCTGCTCACGGCGCGGGCCCTGGGCCGCTGGTTCGATCTGCCGTTCATCGGCGAGTTGGGACTGCCTGCTCCGCAACCGCAGGTCGCACAGCCGAGATTCGACAGACCGCACGGGCCGCTGATGGAGCATCCTTTCAGCCTGAGCTAACACCCTCGCCCTGAAGCCCGGCGCCCCTCGTCCTTGACAGAAGATGCGCCGGGCTTGCCTTTTGGTATGATGTCTTGATGAGCAAAGAGCCTGACTTCGACGCGCTGTGGAGTGCCGCCGTTGAGCGCGGCAACGGCCTGCTCGGCGAGTTGCTCGAGCGACGGCCGGGACGCAGCACCGAAAGGGTCGAGATCCTGCTGGGCCTGTGCCGTCTGCTCGACCTGCGCCTGCGCCATCCGCACGCTCCGGCGTTAATCGGAATCCTCGGCAGTGCCAACAGCGGCAAATCGACGCTGTTCAACAGCATCGCCGAAGCCGAGGTCTCCAAGGTCACGCCGATCCCGCACCAGACCGTGGGTACGATCGTCGCCCTGTCTCCGAGCTTGGCAAAAGTTGTGGACGACCCCTCGTTTTTACGGCCGGCGATCAAAGCGCTGCGCTGGGTCGAGGGCGACGCGATCGATCTGAGCGGAACGCCGACCGAGGCTCTGGCCGTGCCGGTATTCACCACGGACGCGGCAAGCTTCGCGCTGATCGACCTGCCGGACGTGGGCACCGTTGAATCGCAGCAGGAGCACAGCGTGGCCCTGCGCATGCTGCCCTGGATCGACCGCGTGATCCTGGTGGTGACTGAGGAGTCGTTCGCCCAGGCCGACCACGAGCGGATCGAACGCACCTTGGGCGCGCTCCATCCGCAACGGGCGCGCGGCGAGCTGTTCGTGGTGCTCAACCGCCACCACGCGCGCACCACCGAGCCCGAGTTTCAGGCGCGGCTGGACTCGCTGCGCAGCTTCTGGAGCGAGGCCGCGGTCTCCTCGCTGCCGCACCTGGAATCCGGCGCGCGATTTAGGCGCGAGGACTTCGGACCGCTGGTGGCCGAGGCCAACCCGCGCGTAAGCAGGCTGCTTAGGCAGGCGCTGGTCAACCTGGCATCCGAGCTGGCCGTGGAGATCGCCACCACGGCCCGCGATCGCGAGCGCGCCCGCGATCAACTGCGACGCGGCGCAGCCTCCGAGGTCAACGATGCCGGACGCTTTCGCCGCTCGTTTTTCTCCGATGAGTTCCTGCGGCGGATGGATGTCTTCTCGCCCTGGCGCACATCCCTGTCGCGGCTCAAGAGCCTGCTGGGCAGCGAGCCGCCGCGGCAGGAGCTGGTCGACCTGCTCGACTCCGCACCGCTCAAGCGTCACGCCCGCGAGGTGTTGGCACGCATCCGCCAGGACCTGCAACGCGGCGTGCAGCGTCTGGCCGACGGCCGGGAAACCATCGAGCCCCCCGCGCCCGATTATGAGGCGCTCGACGCGGCGCTGGACGAGTTGGTCCAGCGCGTCAACCTCGACGCGCGCAAGGACGTCGAGGCGCTGCTGACCCAGCTTCAGGAGCAGCACAAGGTCAAGGACCCGCTGTGGTCGTTGGTGACGATCGTCGCCTCCACCGGCTTTCTGGTCGACCTGTTCATCCCCAGCGTGGGAACCCTGGGCACCCTGGCGTTCAGCGGAGTGCTCAGTGCCCTGGGGTTCGGCGGCGTGCTGACCGCGGACCTGATGCGCAAGCTGCGCACCGGCAAACTGCGCGAGACCTTCGAACGCGAGCTGCGCGAGCTGCTCGGCGTTCAGGTCGAGGCGATGCTCGACTCCGAAGCGTTCACCGGTCTGGATCTGGGCGCCCCGGCCCTGGAACTGCAACGTTGGACCGACGACCTGCCCGAGGTGAGGTGATGGACCCGATCGAGAAGCTCGAACAGATCAACCAGGCTTTCGCCGAGCTGCTGGCCGCGCCCCGGCCCGCACAGCTCGCCCCGGCCCATCGCGCCGATGAGCTGATGGTCTGGTTCCTGCTCGGCGGCAAGGACGTGGGCAAATCGACTTTTCTCAACAGCCTGCTCCAGACGCAGGTCAGCTCCGAGCCGCCGGAGTCGGCCGAGGGGACCAGCGGCTTCGTAGCCTACATCCACCACTCGGCGCGTCCCGAGCTCGAGGCGCGCATCAGCGGCCTGCCGCTCAAGGTGCGATTTCACGACCATCAAAGCGAGGCGCACCGTCGGCTGTGCCTGATCGACAGCCCGGACTTCGACAGCCGCTACCAAAGCCACGCGGCCCAGGTCGCCCGGGCCCTGGGGGCCGGCGCTGCCGATGGCGTGGTGCTGCTGGCCAGCCCGGCCAAGTACAAGGACGTGGATTACTGGAACGCCTTTAACAGCGTGTCCGGCGCGATGTCCCTGCGTCATATCCTGTTCGTGCTGACCAAGGCCGACGAGCTGGGCGATTACATCGATCAAGTGCGCGACGATTTCCGCGCCACCATCGAGCGCAGGGTCGACGCCGCGGATCAAGGCAACGCCGGGCGGATCTACCTGGTCGACTCCATTGAGCGCGGCCTGGATTTCAAGCGCCTCGAGAGCAAGCTGCTGCGCAAGCTCTCGGCCGACGACGTGGCCGTGGCCCAGCGCCACAATCGGCAACAGGCCCTATCCCGCGGCGCGAACAGCATCCGCGAGCACTACCGGCTGCCGGACATCGGCGGCGAGCTTGCGCGCGCAATGGCCCCCGAGCAGATCGACGAGGCGTTCGAGGAACAGTTCAGCGACGTCTATTTCCAGGCCGTGTCAGCCCGACTGGCTCGGCATTCGGGAGTGGCGGCGGCCGTGCGCGAGGAGCTGTGGACGCTCTCCGGACGCTCGCTGGCCGGCGTCTCGGCAATCAGCGGAGCCCTGCGCTGGATCAGCTCGCGCAGGCCGCTGAGGCTGCGCAGCAAGAGCAGCCACGACGAGCGTCCGCCCGAGGCCTCCGATCTTGCCCCGTTGCTGCGCTGGGGAGGCGAGACCCTCGAACAACGCCTGGAGCGCGCCCAGCGCCGCACCCTCGAGCCGTTGCGCCTGGAGCATCCCGAGGCCCTCGAGCCGCTGCTCGACCAGGGCGCGGCGTTTCAGGACCTGGAGCAGCTGCTCGACGATCACCTAGCCCAGCCGGTCAAACGTCTGTTCTCCTGGCCGCTACGCCTGCTGCTCAACCTGCCGGTCTACCTCTACCTGCTGTTCTTCGTCTGTCTGTTGTTCTATCCGGCGCTGCTGATGCTGCGAGCCTGGGGCCTGATCGCGATCCCGGGCTTTGAGGGCCTGCTGACCCTGGAGAACGTCGAGGTCTCGGTGATCGGCTTTATCGGCTATTACATTATGGCCGCGATGTTCGTAATCCGCCGCAGCCGCGAGCGCGTGCGTAGCGAATCCGAGCTGCTCGCCCAGCGCTTCGTCGAACAGATGCGCGAACTGTTGCGCGGACAGACGCGGCTTCCGCTGCAACGCTTCAGCGAACAATTCACCCGGCTGCTCCAACGGCTCGACAGCGCCGTTTGAGTTTCGTTTTCAACGCCTGCGGGCGATACAATAAACCTACCTCAATCGTATCGACCCGAACCGAAGGGGGTTAATGATGCCGGACTTTACCAACGCCACGTTGCAGGCCCTGGCCAATCTGCGCAGCCCGCTCTATTTCCAATGGTACCTGGTGCCGATCCTCGTGATGGTCTTCTACATCTACTTCAACGAGATCTCGCGCAAGAACTACAACGTGGTGCTCGCGGGCCTGGCGTTTTACGGCCTGGAGTTCTTTATCGAGATGCTCAACGGCCTGTGGCTGCACTTCAGCCAGCACTCCGCGCTGTGGACCGCGCCGGGGGACAGCGCGTATCTGATCACCGTGGGGCTCAACATCGAGATCTGCCTGATGTTCGCCTTTATGGGCGTGGTCTTTGCCAAGGTCCTGCCCGCGGATAAAAACAAGAAGATCCTCGGCATCAACAACCGCATATTCTACGCGCTGTTCAACTCGGTGCTGTGCGTGGCGATTGAAATCGTGCTCAACCTTTGGGGCGCGCTGGTCTGGGAGTACTGGTATTGGAACTGGTACTGCCCGTTCCTGATCATCATCATCGGCTACTCGCTGTACATGTTCTTCTCGTTCTGGGTGCACGACATGCCATCGCGCAAAAAGCAGATCACCGTGGTGGCGGCGATGTGGGCCCTTGACGTGATCGGATACGGCCTGTTCATGGGCGTCCTGGGCTGGATTTAAAAAAATGGTGCGGGCTAAAGGTCGTTAAAACGATCTTTGTGTAGAGGCTCGCGAGTCGTGCCGCCGGCTCCAAGCCGGGCGCGTGTTTTGCAATGCCTCAAGGTTGCTCGGGTTGTCGCAGGGTGATCAGGGTGATCTCCGCAGTAGTGCCCAGGCGCATCGGCGGCCCCCAAAATCCGGTGCCGTGACTTACGTAGAGCTGCGTGCCGTTGCGCTCGTGCAGGCCGCTGATGTAGGGCTGCTGTAGATAGACCGCGTAGTAGAACGGCCAGACCTGGCCGCCGTGGGTATGTCCACTGAGCACCAGGTCGACCCCGAGTTGCGAGGCCTGCTTGATCGCGCGCGGCTGATGGGCCAGCAACACAACGGCGCGTTGCGGGTCGCGGCCCTCAAGCGCCTGCTCCAGGTCGGTCCCGTGTCCGCTTGCCAAATGGCGGCCGTCATGGTCGTCCACGCCCGCCAAGTCGATGGCCGCGTCGCCGCGTAGCAGCTCGATCCGCTCGTTGCGCAGCACGCGCACCCCGCGCTGCGTCAGGAAGCTCAGCCAGCCCTCCAGGTCGAAGAAATACTCGTGATTGCCGGTGACGAAGAACACGCCATGGGGCGCCTCGAGCCCGGCGATCGGCTCGGCGTCGCTGCCCAGTTGGGCCACCGTGCCGTCGGCCAAATCGCCGGTGATCGCCACCAGGTCGGGCTCAAGCGCGTTGGTCGCGGCGACCACCTCCTCGAGCCATCGGCGGCCCAACAGCGGGCTTAAGTGCAGGTCGCTAAGCTGGGCGATGGTGAACCCGTCGAACTCGGGCGGCAGATTGTCCAGCCGCAGCTCGAGACGCTTGACCTGCGGGGATCTCAGGCCGTTGTGCACGGCCACTATCGCTGTCACCAATACGATCCCGGCCACAGCCGCGGCCAACAGCCGCGCGATCAGCACCCGGTACGCCGGGTCGTAGAGCATCGCGCCGTAGCCGGTCAGACGCGAGCCGAACCAAATCAGCACCTTGAGCAGGTCCAGACCGAGCAGCATGGTGAAGGTCAGGAACAGCACGCCGAGCCAGATGTAGATCGGATAGAGCAGGAACCTGGCGCCGACACCGCTTAAAAAGCGCACCACCAGGAACGAAAGCGGCACGCTGAGCGCCATCACGATCAGCAACGCTGTGGCCGCAGAGTGCCAGCCCGCGGGCAGCGCAGGGTCAGCGACCAGTCGGCGAAAGAGGTAGAAGTGCATCCCGGCCATGATCGCGGCGGCGATTATCAGGAACAGCAGAAACATCAACCAGCGCGGCATTTATCTCCTCCGCAGATCAGCCTTGTGGTCGTTCTTAACTACACAGTGTAGACTGCTTTGGCAACGCGTCGGCGTACAGACGCGGTAAAAGGAGCATGAAGATGAAGTGGACTGCCGCTGATATCCCTTCCCAAAAAGGCCGCACCGCGTTGATAACCGGCGCCAACAGCGGCCTGGGGTTCCAATCCGCGCGGGCATTGGCCGGCCACGGCGCACGGGTGGTGCTTGCCTGCCGCAACCAGGAAAAGGGCCAACAGGCGCTGGACGCGATCAGGTCCGAGCATGCCGATGCCCAGGTTGAACTCGCGGAGCTCGACCTGTCGAACCTCGAGTCGGTACGCGCATTCGCAGCCGGATTCGTCAAGGATAACCAGCGGCTGGACCTGTTGCTCAACAACGCCGGGGTAATGGTCCCGCCCTATGGCAAGACCGCCGATGGCTTTGAGTTGCAGATCGGCACCAACCACCTGGGGCACTTCGCCCTCGACGGCCTGCTCATGCCGCTGCTGCTGGCCACGCCCAATTCGCGTGTAATGTCGGTCTCCAGCGGCGGCCACCGCGTGGGCAAAGTCGATTTCGACGACCTGCACTGGGAGCGCAAACGCTACGCCAAATGGAGCGCCTACGGCCAGAGCAAGCTTGCCAACCTGCTGTTTATTTACGAACTTCAGCGCAGGCTCGAGGCGATCGACGCGCCGACCATCGCCGTGGCCGCCCACCCTGGATGGGCCTCCACCAACCTTCAGAAATACTACTGGCTGGCGGTGATCTTCAATCCGATCCTGGCCCAGACCCCGGAGCATGGCGCCTGGCCCTCGCTGTTTGCGGCGACCATGCCGCAGGTGCGCGGCGGCGAGTACTACGGCCCCAAGGGCATCGGCGAGCTGCGGGGCCATCCCAAACGGGTCGAATCCAACAAGCGCTCCCATGACGAGCAGACCGCATCCCGACTGTGGGACGTGAGCTGCGAGCTGACCGGCGTGCACTACGAATCCCTACTGCCCAAGGCCGATTAGCCGCCGCTAAAATTTTGCTGCCTTTTCAGGCCAGTCGCACGCGAAGGTCAAGTGATACTTTACATGCCGGATTTCGCTATTTTACCCGGTTTTGTCTCTACTAATCAACGGCTTAACAGCCCACCCTTGGTAAAATACTTTAGGACTTGCATGCGAATTGGGATTTCAAATCACAGATTTCGTATAGGTTACGAAGCGCGTATAGTGCTTGTAATTACAGTGTAATCGCGATTTGGCTCCATGCGATGTTCATATACTGCTTTCCCCTGTCGCGCAAGTTGCTGATTAATAAGGGTAATCTTGAAACCGCACGCATGCGATAATCTTTCGAAAAAAACCGCGATTCCGCTGCAATTTCGGGCAAGTACGACAGGGCTTAGTTGATCGCATAGGTTGAGTTTTCGCCGGTCTGTAAGTTGCTGATTCTAGTGCTGAATATTCGCATGGAAAACTCGGCAAAACATTATGGCTACTACACGTCTTCAGGCGTAATTTTCCAATCGCCGTCCGAGATTTAGTTTTCAATGAGCACCACTATATTTTACCAGGAGATGGGGATGTGTGTCAAATGCCATCTTACATGACGGGTGAAATACGGCCCTACAACGTAGATTCTTCGCTTTGCTCAGGATGACAGCTAACTTCTATCTGACTAGTATCATACGCCATTTGTCATTCTGAGGCCCTTGGCCGAAGAATCTACGCTCGCACGCTGAATTTGTTGTGAATTGGCTGTTTAGAATTAAGGATGGTGTCCCCCTAACTCCCCACCGGCGCTCTGCGGGCCGAGGCCTGGGTCAGACGTTTGTCGAGCAACCCTTGGACTCCGCTGTCTTCGTAGCGATGGATGTAGCGCCGAAACGTCCTGGAACAGACGCCCAGCATCAACGCCGCCTCATCCTGCGTGATCTTCCTCTCGGTCCAGGTCGACAAAACTTTCTCAAAACGCATCTTCCTGATCTCCTGCAGCATCTGCGTTCGCCTCATGACCGCCCTCCCATCAACGATCATGAACCGGACAAACCTTGTGCTACAGACCAGGACAGTTTATGTGCTACCTACACGCACAAAAAAAACAATTGACGGAGTAATAAATATTTACTATAACGTTAAGTGCGTCTAAACATCATATTTATAAGGGGACGAATCATGGATGACCGAGTAATTTTCAAAGTTGTTAACAAAACAGGCAGCACAATCACGTGCACGGATGTCCACTGCGAGAGTTTCGATAATCTGTCGACGGGTAAACAGTTGACAAACGGGCAAACCGGCACTTTCACATCCTCAACGAACGATCGCATCTTCGCCATCTGGGAAATGGATGTCGGCGACGGAGGCTGGGCAATGGGCATGACGTGTCCGAAGAACTCGCACAACAGCGCCTACGGGACGCCAAAAGCCGGGCTTCAGACCTACTCGAGAACAGGGACGCCAGTCACGTTCACCTACCATCTGGGGACACCCAACATGGCAGATTGGGACGACGGCGACACCTACAATGTGACAAAGGGGCTCCGCTACGGAGATTGCTCTTAATCCTTCATAGCGGGCGGGCGTAGCCGCCGGGCTCCGATTCAGGACTTTCCCTGTCTTCGCCACCGGATAAGTCCTGCGGAACCCAGCAGCAGCCATGCCCTATAAAAAGTGTATTCATGAAAGCGGGCTGATCTCCCACGGGTCGGTTACGATGTAACCACCCACATGATTACGGGGTCGCAACGCGCCCCAAAAATTAGAGGAGGGTCGTGTCCACTGACGTGGTGTACGAGCAGGCGGTCGGCCCTGGTTAGAGGTGACCATCGCCCGTTTCTCGGAGAAAATGGGTTTGCAGACTCATTCAACTAGGAGGCGAGGCGATGGTCGAGACTACGATGCAGGCTTTGGCATTTTCGTGCAAGCAGGTCGAGGACGGGAATATCGATTTGCCCAGAGAGCTTCTCAGGGTAGCGGAGGAGCGCCTGATGAGCGTCGAGGCCGACACAATTTAATGGCTGATCGAGCCCCGTCGACGAGCGGAGAAGGCCCTGGCGCAGGTGATTGCCGAAGGGGAATTTTGGGGGAGTTTTGGGACATGATACTTAATTATGTTAAAAGTAACTGGTAGATAAGCACTAATAGTTTTATAGCGTCAACAGTCAATTAAGTTTCGTGTCCCCAAAACTCTGTTGGGTAATATGATGAGGAATCCCGGGGGCCACCACTCGCGCTATACGTGTCATGGGAAAAAGATAACAGAAACAGGATGTTTGGCAATAATTAAGTATCGTGTCCCTGGAATTGTCCCAAGAGCAGAATTCATTAATCGCGCCATTTCTCTTGTTTTGTGAGCGATTAGAAACTCAATGATTCTCAGTTATTTACTTTTGCGAATCATTTTCATCAGCCAGCCAAGGATTGCAAGGAAAAACCCTCCGATCATCAAGTATCCCAAGTGTGATCCCTTGATAGGGATATCTATCACCGCTTGTGCCATGGAGAGAACAATTCCAGCGACCACTGCAAGCCCTCCAATTCCTGCAAAAGTGGAACCAATAGAAACTTCTTCGTTTTCGGTTCCTTCTGGATTGGCTCCATCTGCCGGTGGTGTTGACTTGGGTTGGTCGGACATACATTCACTCCCTTTCTGATGATCGGTGATTTGCATATCCATAGCGCCTTGGTTTTCCGGGTCGACAGCGCTGGTATATTCTCTATTCTCCGTCGCACTGTGCAGAGAGTTGAAATAGCCTCCCAAGGATTTAGCGCTTTCATTATCAATAACCGTTAGCACGCCAATCTGTTCGGCGTTTACAAAAAGGTAACGACTCTTATCTTTTGTTATAATCTCGATACTGTTAATTTCGGTTAATAAGATCCTGCCTTTCGCGTAAGTTTCTCCCAAATCCGTGCGCAAGTTATAATATAGACATGCGTCTGAAAGAACGAACCCTTTTTTGGATGAACCGAATACCGTATCGTCATACAGCAATACAGCCTGTTCATTGTCTTCCAAGACCACTCCATATTCAGAGGCATTATTCAATTTCTTCGAAGTTATTTTGTCGAGACTATTTAGCCAATGAATTTGAAAGCCTTTGATATGTTTCGGGTTTATTTTCGACAGGTTGTCTTTGATAAATTGGTGCCGACTCTCTTGGGTTTTCCCATTGGACTGTGCGCTTCGGCCTTCTAACTCCTCTCTACCTGTACTTGCCTCACGCACAGGATCGAGAGAATTTACTTTTTTTTCAGCGGGCAATATCACCGATTTTTTCTGGTTCTCCGGCGTTCCAGGGTCAACCACAGCCGTTTTTTGAGTCGGATGCTCCTGGCCTTGTTGCGACGGATCTTCTTTCTTGATGAAGTTTTTTACCAAAAAATAAAAGCCCATCAAAAAACCTGCGATCGCACCCCATTTCCCCGCCGTTTCAAACATTGACCTCGTCTCGTCGGACTGGCTTACGACTTCTGTTTCTACAGGAATCGTCATATTTTTCCTAAGAGTATCGAATTTAATACTTGAGATGATTCGGTCGAAGACAGGGCGGAACCTTTCAAAAGTATCGGGAATTGCCGTACAGGTAACGAAGTATGTTCTGTCGCCGATCAACATAATTAATTTCAGTACTTGAACTGTTTCTCCTTGAAATTCATTGGTGTGGACAAACCAGGAAGCGTCATTCAAGCCGAATTTCGACATTCCTTGTTCTAGCAAGTGAAACTTTGATGTTTTTTGTTCTAATAAGCGAATGGAATTCGCTCTGGCATTTCCAAGATTATTTGATTCGATTCCCGGCACCATAACTATGTTTACGTTCTCTAAAAATAAATCGTTCAATGGCTCGCTAGGACTAGTGACTGAAAATAAATTTGCTCCATTCGCGATTTTATATTCTTCACTTTCCCAGGACTTCGGAAATTCGATCGTGAATCCTCCGCGAACAGAGTGAAAACTGACAAACTCGCTTTCTGTCAGTGCGAAAACAGAAAATACAGGAGCCAGCAAGGAGATAAATAAAAAGAAAGCGATAATGTGTAGCCTACTTGATCTCCGCCAATCAGAAAAAAGAACATCTTTGCATTTTCTTAATATACGACGATTGCAATCATTCATGAATACAACCAGTAAAATAGATTCTTCACAAATTCCTTAATGATCTTGAAGCCAACACTACTCTGATCCATTGCCTTGCCTTGTTTGCAGTTTAAATTGCCGCAGTGTTCTTTGAATCGGTATCAATAAACGTATTGTGATAAGTGGGCCGCTAAACCATATGAATATTGATAGAATCGGAATTCCCATCGCATATCTTTTAAAAGGTTCGTCGAGAATTGAGCAGGCTTTGCGTGCGCTAATAACTGCAACCACATTGGCTGAAAGAAGACTGAGTAAGCCAATCGTAAGAAATATTTGCCAATACAATTTCATATTCTCAATTTTATCACCTGACAAATATAGAGTTAGGGCAATAACAGCATAACCTGCAATGGTTCCCAAAAGGCCAATTATAATTGTTTTTTTTACTTGTTCATATTTTACAACCAATTCTTCTGAAAAAGGATGTCTTGGTAATATCAACAGATCGGTATCCTTGGCCAGATCATTACCGTGAACAAGAATAACAACCAGAGGCATTAGAAAGAGCCAGGCTACTTGAATTAGAAGTCCTATCATATCGTTCTGATTAAAAAACACAGGGACTGGTAGAATGAGAAGGATAGCAGTAAATCTAGCAATACCTCCCTTCAAGCCGAATGTTTTTGTATAATAGAACTTACCTGATATTAATACGACTATGGAAAAAATTAGTAGAAGCATTAAGTTTGATCCCTTTATTATGGATTTAACATGTGTTGGTTCAGCGTGAATTGGACAAATCCGATTCACGTATAGGCGAGTTCCAAGCTCCCCTGCTCCGAAACTCTTCCATCCAAAGATCGTCCTGGAGCTCTGCCCTAGACCCCGGAGTTCTTGAAGCATCGGGGGTCTATATCCGGAGATCCTTTCGAAAGATCTGGTAGAGGCGGAGGAAGTCGATCCCCCGTCCGAGTGTGTCTTGTGTTTCAATGAACCGAATTAATAATTTACATAATTCGCGAATATGTCAAGTAAAAAGATGCGCATGGATGGCTATTCTAAATTTCGTCCCCTAGGGACGGGATTTTGTAAATCTCGGGCGTGCTATTTGGGCTCGAAGAGTTTGGCGCGGTGGATTTTGGTGCAGGCCAGGGCGAACTGCAGGGCCGTGTACAGTGTGAGCAGGCCGTAGGTCGCGCTGCGTTTGAAGTTGATCGAGCTCGAGTCGTCGTAGTAGCGCACGGGCACCGGGATCTCGGCGATCTTGAATCCGAGAAAGGCCGTCTGCATCAGGAACTGCGAGTCGAAGATGAAGTCGTCGGAGTTGCGTTCCCAGGGGACCGTTTCGAGCACCTTGCGCGAGTAGGCGCGGTAGCCGGTGTGCCATTCGGAGAGGTTCTGTCCGGTGAGCATGTTCTCGGCCAGGGTCAGGAAGCGGTTGGAGAGGTACTTCCACCAGGGCATGCCGCCGGCCATGGTGTCGAAGCGCATGCTGCGCACGTGGACCTCGACTAGGTCGGCGATCAGGGCGCGGATAAATCGCATCCCCTGATGGCCCATGGCGATGCCGTCGCAGGGCGCGGGTACGTTGAACTCGAACGGAACGCCGACGGCCGCGCTCACGCCGTCCTTGACGCGCTGGGCCAGGAGCCCAGGTGCATGTGCCCGGGGTTGATCTCGGTGGTCGAGCAGGCCACGCCTACCAGCGGTTTGCCCGCCAGATGAAAAACAGCCCCTCGACCGCAATGGTGCAAGGGGCTGTTCAACTGGTCGGGACGACTGGATTTGAACCAGCGACTTCTTGCTCCCGAAGCAAGCGCGCTACCAGGCTGCGCCACGTCCCGACTCAAGGAACGGGAAATATAAAGCAGGGCGATTTGATTGTAAAGCGTCTATCCCACTCGGGCGATCCCGTCGCGCAGGGCCTTGATCGCATTGGCGTAGCTTTTGTGCGAGAAAACCGCGTTGCCCGCCACAAAACAGTCGCCGCCAGCCTGGCGCGCCTCGACGATGGTCTGCGGGTTGATTCCGCCGTCGACCTGCAGCCGGATCGGCTTGTTGACCTCGGCGATCATCTGGGCCAGTCGGCGGATTTTGGGCAGCTGACCTTCGATGAACTTCTGGCCGCCGAATCCCGGGTTGACGGTCATCACCAGCAGCATGTCGCAGTCCTCGATCACCGCCTCGACAGCCTGCACGGGCGTCGATGGATTGAGGCTTACGCCCGCGAGCTTGCCCTCGGCCTTGATCAGCTGGATCGTGCGGTGCAGATGCACCGAGGCCTCGGCGTGTACGGTAATCAGGTCGGCCCCGGCCTTGGCGAACGCCTCGATGTAGCGCTCGGGCTCGAGGATCATCAGGTGCACGTCCAGCGGTTTGCGCGTGACCTTGCGCAGGCTGTGCACCACCGGCGGGCCGATGCTGATGTTGGGTACGAAGCGGCCGTCCATCACGTCGACGTGGATCCAGTCGGCGCCGGCTTTGACTACCGCCTTGACCTCCTCGCCGAGCTTGGAGAAATCCGCCGATAGAATCGATGGTGCGATTAGCGGTTTCATCTCACCTCCTGACAAAGCGCGCTACGTAAAATCCCTCGGTGCCGAATAGCTGCGGCAGGATCTCGACCTCGTGGGGCGCGGACTTGATCTTATCCCAATCCGTCCCAAGCGCGTCAAACGCCTGGGGCTCGAGCTCGGGGCAGGCCTCGAGCAATTTGGCCACCACGCCCGCGTTCTCCTCGGGAGTCAGGGTGCACACCGAATAGACCAGGGTGCCGCCATGGGCGGTGCGCGCCACCGCGCTTTGCAGCAGCTCGAGCTGTAGCGCGGCCAGGCGTTCGATGTCAGCCGGAACGCGTCGCGCCTTGAGCTCGGGCGAATGCGCCAACGTGCCCAGGGCTGAACACGGCGCGTCGACCAGCACCAGATCGAACTCGCCGCGATCTTTCAACGCGCGGTCCAACTCGCGACGGTTCGTGGCGTCGGCCACGCGGCTCTCGATGTTGAACAGTCCCAGACGCCGCGCCTCCTCGGGCACGCGGCCAAGCCGGGTCGGATGCAGGTCCAGCGCCGTTACCCGCCCCTCGGGGCCTACCGCCCGGGCCAGGCCCGTGGTCTTGTTGCCCGGCGCCGCACACAGGTCGAGCACCTTTTGGCCCGGCTGCGCACCGCACAGTTCGATCACCGTCTGGCTCGCCTCGTCCTGGGGGGTGTAGCGCCCCTCGCGGAACAGCTGGTCGCGGCCCAGTAAGGAGAAACGATCAAGCCGCACCGCGCGCGATGCCAGGCGTCCGGCGCGCGCCGTATGGCCCTCGCGCGCCAGTGCCGCGATCAGCTCCTCGGGCTCGACCTCCGCGCGCAGATGCACGCCCAGGTTGGCGTTGAGCGCGTCCAGGGCCTGCTCGACCGTCTGCTCGTCGTAACGCGCGAGCATCCGTTCCACCATCCACAACGGATGGCTGTAGAGCAACGAGAGCCCGCGCGCAGCGCCATCGCCGGGCACGGGCTCGGCCAGGCGTCTGCCCTCGCGGATAAAGCGCCGCAGCAGGGCGTTGATCAGCCCGCGACGCTCGGGCGGGGCCAGGCCCACGCTGGCGTGGACCGCCGCGTGTTCGGGAATGCGCAAAAACGCCAGCTGATACAGCCCCAGCCGCAGCAGCCGCAGGCTCAACGGATCGAGCTTGCGGCCGTCGGCCAGGCGCAACGCGGTCTCGTCCAAACGGATCGCGTGGCGCAGGCAACCGTAGACCAGCTCCGTGGCAAGGGCGCGGTCCGAGCTGGAAAGCTTTTGCTTACGCAACTGGGCGTCGAGCACCACCGAGGCGTAGGCGTGCTGACGCTCGGTGCGTGAAAGCACGGCCATGGCTGTTTGTCGCGCCGGATCGGCGATGGCGATTCTCCTGGTTGCAAATGCGGCCCCAGGTTGGATGATTCCCGATCGTTCGTCAACGCGCCCGGCTTTGAGCCGGTGATGTGGATCTTGCCGATGCTACGAGCTTGATTAATAGTAAGGGCCTGGGGGAATCAAGATGAAGATCAGCACCGAGCTTTGGGGCGCGGCCCTTGACGAGCACAGCGTGGACATCGACTGGCGCGCCACCACCAACTACGCGGCGGGGGCGGGCGATCTCAACCCGCGCTATCTGGACGACACTCATCCGCAGGGCATGGTCGCGCCGCCGATGTTCGCCGTGGCCCTGACCTGGCCGATGATCCAGGGGATTCAAACCAGCCTGGGCGACCGCTTGCAGCCCGAGGTGGTGATGACCATGGTCCACTCCAGCGAGCATCTGATCTTGCACCAGCCGATCAAACCCGGCTCGCGCGTGACCATCAACGGCGAGGTGGCCGCAGTGCTGCCCGGGCGTTCGGGAACGCGCGTGGTGCTGCGGCTCGACGCCCGCGACCAGGCGGGCGCTGCGCTGTTCACCGAGTTTTGCGGGGCCACGTTCCGCGGGGTCCAGTGCGACGGCGAAGCTGCGGGCCGCGACGACCTGCCGCCTCTGCCCGATCCTCCCCAGCCCGGCGATGCGCTGTGGGAGCACGAATTACAAATCAGCCCGGCCGCGTCGTTCGTGTACGACGGCTGTTCGGATATCGTATTTCCGATCCACACTTCGGTGGGATTCGCCAAGGCAGTGGGCCTGCCCGGGATAATTTTGCAGGGCACCGCGACCCTGGCGATGGCCGCGGCCGTGCTGCTTACGCGCGAGGCCGGAAACGAGCCCGAACGCCTGGCACAGCTGGCCTGCCGCTTCAGCGATATGGTGCTGCCGGGGACCGCAATCCGCGTGCGTCTGCTGCGCCGCCAAGCGCACGAGCACGGCACCGAGCTGAGCTTCGAGGTGCTCAACAGCGCGGGAAGCGCCGCGCTCAGCGCGGGATACGCACTGGTCAGATGAGCGTCGCAGGCATCGACGATCGGCTGTTGCGCGCACCGGCACGGCGGCCGATCGTCGACGTTCACACCCACTTGTTTCCCGAGCGACTGTTTCGCGCGATCCGTCAATGGTTCGACAACGTGGGCTGGCGCATCGACTACCCCTATCGCACGACCGAGGTGCTCGATCTGCTACGCGGCTGGGGCGTTGAGGAGAACTGGGCGCTGATCTACGCGCACAAGCCGGGCCTGGCCGCACAGCTCAACGCCTGGATGGGCAACGTGCAGCAGCAACATGCCGGGGTGCGCGGGTTCGCCACGTTGCATCCCGACGATCCGCAACCCGAGCTGATCCTCCAGCGCGCATTGGACGAGTATCGACTGTGCGGGGTGAAGATTCACGCCGAGGTTCAACAGATCCGTGTGGACGACCAGCGGCTGGACCGCGCCTTTGACCTGCTGCAGGAGCGCGGCCTGCCCTGCGTGCTGCACTGCGGCGACGCGCCGTATCCCGAGCCCCCGCCGATTTTGCGCTGGGAACTGGTGGCGCGCAGGCTCGAGCGCCATCCGCGACTGCGGGCGGTAATCGCGCACCTGGGGGCCAATCAGACCACGCATTACCTGGAGCTGATGCAACGCTATCCGGGCCTGTACCTCGATGTCTCGTTCACGCGCTTTCCCGGCTCCCCGGGACTTACGGACATTGATCCGTCGATCCTGGAGCCGGTCTGCGATCGGCTGCTGTTCGGCTCGGACTTTCCCAACATCACCTTTGGCTACGCCGACCAGGTCGACTGCTGGCTCGAGCTGGATTGGGTGCGCGAACACGCGGACGATCTGTTCGTCAACAATGCCCGGCGGCTCTTGCCGCCGTCCGCTGCCTCATACAATCTGGAGGAGTGATGCAAAATCCCCAGCCCAACCCGGCGCCGCTGCCCAACGCATCGATGGTTTGGCTCATCTGGCTTTCGCTGATCGGCTCGATCTTGATCTATGGCCTGGTGGGCATCATGGTGCGCAGCTCCAGCGGGCCGTTGGATCCAGACGCCAACCTAAACATGATTCTGGGGATATTCGCCATGGTCGGCCTGGCCACGTCGGTCGTCACCCTGCTTTCGGGGCGCTTCCTGGCACGCTCGGGTCAGTACTTCACCTATTGCATCGTGCGCTGGGCCATGGCCGAGTCGATCGCGATCTTCGGGCTGGCGCTGTATATGATCGGCGCGGATGCGCCGTTTTTCTTCATCTTTCTGGTCTGGTCCCTGGCGCTGATGCTGCTGCTGATGCCCAACCACGCCTCACGCGATCGGTTCGCCGAACACGCCCGGCGGACGGTGGGGTAATAATGTTGAATAACATTATTGGGTAGGCGCGAGCAGCGCATTGTCGAGTGGTTTTCATAAACCACTCACCTTGCCACCTCGAACAACACCTCTTCTCTCGGCATAAATCCGAGGCCAATTTTTAATCGAAATCGATTCGCTTCGTTGAACGAAAAACACGACGTCTGTCTGTCCCCTCCGGATGAAAACCACTCGACAACACCCTGCTCGCGCGGGGGAGAGAGACGGCGGCGCACCGCGAGACGCGCTGCGCCGCCTGCCCACACCCCACCTCTGCTCGCCGGGAGTATTGGATCGAGATTAATTTACGGAGTTGGGCTAAAAGACGTGCTATCCGTAGCGTCAATAAGCGGCACCAGGCTCTTTAAAACCATTTGTCGCGTCTAAGACTCGAGGGTCGAAGGGAATGCCAAGGGTTGCATGGTGAATCGTTTTAGT
>JAVCCG010000150.1 GCA_030765605.1 Candidatus Alcyoniella australis | reverse complement strand
GCTCGCGTCAACAGCTGTCCGCGTACCTGGGCTGCGATCCCAAAGATATCGTGTTCACCTCCGGCGGGACCGAGGCGGACAACTGGGCGCTGGGCGGCGTGCTCGAGGCCAACCAGCGCAAGGGACGCCATCTGATCGTCTCCCAGATCGAACATCACGCTGTGTTCAACGTGGCCAAGCATCTGGCTCGCCGCGGACTGGCCGAGGTCTCGTTCGTGGAGGTCGACGCCCAAGGCCGGGTCAACCCCGAGCGCGTGGCCGAGCTGATCCGCGACGACACGGTTTTGGTCTCGATCATGGCCGCCAACAACGAGGTGGGCACGATCCAGCCGATCGCCGAGATCGGCCGGATCTGCCGCGAACGCGGCGTGATCTTTCATTGCGACGCGGTACAGGCCGGCGGCAAGCTGCGGATCGATGTGGACGAGCTGGGCGTCGATCTGCTCTCGCTGTCCGCGCACAAATTTTACGGGCCCAAGGGGATCGGCCTGCTCTACGTCCGTCCGCGCACCAAGATCGTGCCGCTGATCCGCGGCGGGCACCACGAACGCGGCCGACGTGCGGGCACGGAAAACGTCGCGAGCATCGTGGGCATGGGCCGGGCGATCGAGCTGGCGGGCAGCGACCTGGATCAGGAGAACGCGCGGCTTGCGGCCATGCGCGACCGCTTCGAGGCGCAACTTAAGCAAAAGATCGGCTACTTGGTTTTCAACGGCCACCCGCAGCTGCGCTTGAGCAACACCAGCAACGTCACCTTCGCCTTTGTCGAGGGCGAGGCAATGCTCTTGCATCTGGATATGCGCGGCATAGCCATCAGCACCGGCTCGGCCTGCACTTCCGAGACACTGGGCGCGAGCCACGTATTGGCCGCCATGGGACTGCCTCCCGAGTTTGCCAACGGAGCGGTGCGCTTCAGCCTGGGACGCCACAACACCGACGAGCAGCTCGACGCCACAGTCGAGGCTCTGGTGGAGATCGTCGGTCGGCTGCGCGAGATGAGCCCGCTGTGGGATAAGCTGCAAAAGGGAACCTACGATCCAGCCGAGTTCGACAAGCTGAGCTGTTACTTCTGCTCCGATGAGGGCGAGGACGCGGACTGAGCAATGGACCCCGACGGACGCTACTCGCGGCAGGAGCTGTTCAAGCCCATCGGCGTGAAGGGACAACGCAAGCTAGGTCGCGCCCGCGTCGTGGTGGTCGGCTGCGGCGCGCTGGGCAGCAACCTTTGCGATAAGCTGGTGCGCGCCGGTGTGGGCAACGTCCGGATAATCGATTGCGATCGGCTCGAGCTGAGCAACCTCCAACGCCAGACGTTATTCGATGAGCGCGACGTGGAGCAGAGTCTGCCCAAGGCGCAGGCTGCCGCGGAAAGGCTGCGACAGATCAACTCCACGGTAGAGATCGAGGCGCTGTTCCAGAAGCTGACTTCGGATAACGCGCTTGAGCTGCTCCGTGGAGCGGATGTGGTGCTCGATGGCCTGGACAATATGCAGGGCCGTTACGCGATCAACCACGCTTGCCTGCAGCTCGTCGTCCCCTGGGTCTACGGCGGAGTGGTGGGCGCCAACGGCATGACCATGACCGTACAGCCGGGGCGCGGACCGTGCCTGCGTTGTCTGTTTCCCGCGCCCCCTGACCAAGGCGAGCTGCCCACGGCCGATACGGCGGGGATTATCAACACCATTCCCTCGTTGATCGCCTCAATGCAGGTTACAGCGGCGCTCCGGCTGCTGGTCGACGCCCCGGAGCAATCTGTCGCAGGCACGTCTTGGCTCTACAGCGTGGATCTGTGGAACGGAGCGTTCGACAGGGTGGCGGTGCGGCCCGACCCGGATTGCCCGGATTGCGGCACGATCGGGTCCGAGAGCTGAGCCGATGCTGATCACCACCCGCGGCCAATACGGCGTGATGGCGTTGATCGATCTGGCAATGCGCGAGCGCCTCGAAGGCGGGCCGGTGGACCTGGCGGTGATCGCCAATCATCTGGGCCTGAGCCGACGCTATCTCGACCGGATTTTCGGCCAACTGCGGCGTGCGGGGATCGTCAGGGGGATTCGCGGTACAGGCGGAGGATACACCCTGGCAATGCCGGCCGATCGCATCAGGCTTAGCAACGTGCTCAAGGTTCTCGAGGGGCCGATGGTCTCGGTGGGCTGTCTGGGCGATGGGGAGCACTGCCCGCGTTCGGAAGTCTGCGTATCGCGCGAGCTGTGGCGCGAACTGGACTCCGCGATTCAGAAAGAACTTGACCGACACAATCTATCCGAGCTGCTCCAACGGCACATGGACAAGGTCGAGCATGTTGCAAGCTCGGCCTCATGCTGCTCCAAACGGGGCAAATAGGGAGAAACAATGTACTCCGAAAAAGTACTGGACCACTTCACGAACCCGCGAAACGTCGGCGATATTCCCGACGCCGACGGGATCGGCGAGGAAGGTAATCCGGTCTGCGGCGATATGATGACCTTCTACATCAAGGTCCGCGACGATCGCCTGGTCGACGTCAAGTTCAAGACCTTCGGCTGCGGAGCGGCGATCGCGGTCAGCTCGATGGTCAGCGAAATGGCCAAAGGCAAGACTCTGGACGATGCAATGCTGATCACCAACGCCTCCGTGGCCGAGGCGCTCGACGGCCTGCCCAAGCAGAAGCTGCACTGCTCCAACCTCGGGGCCGACGCGCTGCACCGCGCCATCGAGGATTATTACAAGCGCGGCGACGCGCGTCCCGAGGCGCAGGAAGAGACGCTGAAGAGCCTTGATCAACGCCTGGAGGAACGCTTCGGACAAGGGCTGTCGGGGATCAACTGCGATGTCGCCACGCAAGAGCAAGAGCAAGAGCAAGACCAGGAGAACGCCCTCTGCCCCTATTGCAACGCGCCGATCGATCCGGACGATCCGATCTGCGGGCCCTGCGGCAACAACTTCAAGCTCTGCGCGCATTGCGGCACAACCGCGAAGTACGGTGCAACGCACTGTGCGACCTGCGGATCCGAGTTAACGCGCGATTAGTTCGATTCTTCGATCTTCGACAGCGTCCAGATGCCGTAGGAGTAGCTCAGTTCTGACCCTACCTCGATCGAGTCAAAGGCTCCTCCCATCTGGTCTTGTTCGTAGATCACCCCGGTGAACGAGAAGTCGTAGGTTTTGCCGCTGCCCGAGCTGGTCCACTGCATTTCCCAGGAAATTATATTGTCGCTGGTGCGCAGCTCTCCCTCGGTCAGTTCCTTTTCCGGGGCATCGCCTCCACTGGTCCCCTCGCCGTAGGATAGGCTGCCGATAAAAGCTCCACTGGGGTCGACAACGATCACGTGACGCAGATCGTCGGTCTTGGGGGGCGTGGCGTTGTAATACTCGATATCGATCTGGCCTTCCCAGGTGCCGCTGTAGCTTTCAGCGTCGGGCTGATCGTCATCATCATCGTCGTCATCGTCCGTACTGTCGTCGTCAGCCGAATCATCGTCAGCGTCGTCATCGTCGTTGTCCAATGTGCTGTCGTCATCGTCCGCTGAATCGCAGGACAGCACAAAGCAAAACAGGACCGAGGCCATGATCAAACACAGCCATAGGCAATACTTGGCTTTCATCAGCACTCCCGCTTAAATTCGCCCCGAAATTGTAATGCGCCCGGTGAATAATCCAGGCCTGATAGTAATATAAACTTAGCAGAACAAACGCAGGCAGAGGAAGAAAATTTACATTAATCTAAATTTACGTTGATTAACTATATGTTACACACAATATTGTATAATTAACATGAGAATTAATCAGTAACAGGTTGTTAATTTAAGTAATTTAGCGTTCTACAAGACTTTTGCTTGTCCAGAGTCTTGTCATGTGATACATCCCCGATGTGTCTATAGTAACAATGCTATCCCAGGATCGCCGCTGATGGTCGACGGCACGGCAAAATCCATTGCGCGGGGTCTGCGGCGCGACTTGGTTTATGGAGTAAAGAGCCTGGCATCGGGTTTTGCCGGGTTAATATGGCTGTGCCTGACATTAATAGCCGCGCTGATCATAGTTTTTTTTGTGTTGGCTGATTCCCATTACTGGGCGTGGATCGTACTCGGGCTGTTGGCCTTTGGACTGGGAGTGCGTTTCGGCAAGTTGCTTGCTATGGAATCCCTGCTGGGCTTGGCCCAGCTCTTCATTGGTCTCTATCTACTGCTGTTCAGGCTTGTCTTCGACCTAGTTAAGAGACTTATAATACTAGGCTTTGACGTGAAGCCGACAACGCCTGTGCAGGCGTTGCAGCGCTATTGCAGGCTGATTAATATCGAGGCCTTTGAGGCGGCCTACGCCATGCTGCCCCAGGGGTCTAAGGTCTGGAAGAATGATGAGGGCGAGGCTGAAAAGCGCCTGGAACCTTTGCTGCTGGGCGCATTCCACTCCCCCGCGAGCTATGCTCTGTTCTGGTCCCAGTTCGTGGGCTACTCGATTCAGATCGACGCGCTGTTCAAGCTGGTAATCGACTCCGCGGACCGATGGCAGACCTCGGAGAGCGACGGCGATTGGCGGATCGTATTTCCGGTGAGCCTCTCCTGGATGCAACCGCGGAAGGGCACTGCCCCGCGTCCGTTGACCATATCGTACCGTGAGTCAGTACTGATCTCGCGTCAGCCAGAGCGTTGGTGCGTGAACTGGCCAGCACCTGCAATTGTCTCCTGGAGTGAGGAACAGTTCAAAACGCTGGACAACGATCTGGAGAACGACGATATGCAGTGCCTGGCGGCACAGTGACTCGAAGGAATCGATGACGCAAGACCACGCAAAGCTGATCGAGGAGCTGTTGGCCAAAGTCGATCGGCTCGAGAGACGCCTGCAACAGCTCGAGCAGTCGTCGGCCAAACAGACTCCGCAGCAGCCCGCTACGCCCGCAGCATTGCCGCAGGTCGCCCGTCCCATAGGGCAAAAGCCGCTTCCTCCCCTGCCGCAGTCCACAAAGTCCACGCCAGCGGCAGCCGCGACCGCCTTACGCACTCCAAAGCCTCGCCAGAGCATGGAGATGCTGATCGGCGCCAAGCTCTTCCTCTGGATCGGCGTGCTGGCGGTGATCCTAGCCGGAGGTTTCTTTTTCGCCCTGGCCGTCCAGCGCGGCTGGATCAACGAGACCCTGCGCGTGATCATCGGCATCTGTTGTGGAGTGGGCATGCTGCTGGCCGCGGAACTGGCGCGCGCGCGTAAACACGATCATTGGGGACAGGCGATCAGCGGCGGCGGCATCGCCCTGCTCTACCTCTCGATCTTCGCCTCGTTCCAACTCTACGATTTGACCAACGTCTACGCTGCCTACGCTTTCATGGTGCTGATCACCGTGGCGGCGATCGTGCTCTCAGTGCGCTACGACGCACGGGCCCTGGCGATATTGGGCCTGCTCGGCGGCTTCCTCACGCCGCTGATGCTCAACACCGGAAAGGACAACCTCTACGGCCTGTTCAGCTACGTGCTGCTGCTCGACCTGGCGATCCTGGCGATCGCGATGTTCAGGCGCTGGTTCGTGCTCGACCTGTTGGCCCTGCTGTGCACGATCTTCACGTTCACGGCCTGGCTCTTCACGCATTATGGTTTTAGCAAGCTGTGGCCTGCGCTGGCGTTTCTCAGCGCGTTCTTCGTGCTGTTTACCCTGCTCTCGTTCGTCAACAACATCGTCAGCCGTCGCCGTTCCGACGCCCTGGGCCTGATCATCCTGGCCCTGGCCGCTGTCTGGTATTACGCCACTGCCGTGGGCCTGCTGTGGGTAGATCACAGTCAGTGGGTCGGCCTGTTTACCGTGGCCCTGGCCGTGGTCAGCCTCGGCCCGGCTCTGCTGGCAATCAGGCGCGTGGCTGACGACCGCTTCCTGATCAACGTCTACCTCAGCCTGGCCGTGGTGTTTTTGGTCATTGCCGCGCCGATGCAGCTCGATGCGCAGTATGTAACCATTGCCTGGGCGCTCGAGGGACTGGCGTTGAGCTGGGCCGGCTTCCGTTTGCAACGCCCCTGGCTGCGGCGCTCGGCCTACATCATCGCCGCGCTGGTGCTCGGCCGTCTGGCGATCTTCGACAGCTCGCGCTGGCTCTACCCGCACTCCGACGCAATGCACGTACTGTTCAACGATCGATCGTTGGCCTTCCTGGTCTCGTTGGTCTGCCTGGGAATCTGGGCTCGGATTTACAATCCCGAACGATTGAAGCCCGCGGGCGAGATGCGCATTGTGCGCCTGGCGCTGATGATCTTTTCGTGCATTGCGTTCCTGGTGTGGGGCTCGGTGGAGATCGACTCTTTTTTCGAAATGCAAACTACCGGTCTGGATTGGACCTCCGACTATGCCTTTGATTCAACGCAGCAGATCAAGCACGCGATGATGCTCTCGCTGTCCGGGTTCTATATTGCGTTCGGCGCGGTGCTGCTGGTGCTGGGCTTCAGCATGCGCAACGCCGCGCTGCGCTGGCTGGCGCTGTCGTTGCTCGGGTTGACGATCGTCAAGGTCTTTGTGCTCGATCTGAGCTTTCTCGATACGATCTGGCGCGTACTGAGCTTTGTCGGACTGGGCGCAGTGTTGATCTCCGTCGGATTAATCTACGCCGTGTTTCGCAAGCAGATCGAGCAACTGGTTTCGCCGGAGGAACGTCCATGAGACACGCCCTGGCGCTCAGCGCCCTGCTGTTGCTGTTGCCCGGACCGGCCGCGGCCGACGCTACGCAACTGGATTCCACGCCGTTTCAATATCAAAAACAGGTCCAACTGCCCCAGCAGTTCAGCGGCGATTACGCCCTGATCGCACTTGACGGCGAGGTCTTCGACGCGGCGCGCCGCGATCTGGGCGACTTGCGGCTCGACGACGGCTCGGGCACCCCGGTGCCCTACAAACTGCTGGACGACAACCCGCGCTGGGTGACCCAGTCGGTGAGCGTGCAGCCGACCAACATGGCGGCGCAGGCCGACGGCACGGTGCGCTTCGAGCTTGAGATGCCCGAGGGGTTGATGAGCTACAACCAACTTTTCGTGCAGACCGACCAGCACAACTTCCGCTGCAGGGTTGATATGGACGCGATGGTCGACGGCCAATGGTCGCGCGTGCAGCACGGGATGGGCATCTTCGATTACACCGACGAGGTGCAGTCGCGCCATCTGCGCCTGCGACATCCCGAGACCGACGCCCGCCGCATCAGGCTGCGTATTCGCTGTCAGTCCGGCTCGATCATCAAGCCCGACGCGGTGAGGGTCGAACGCAACATCAAATTCGAGTCGCGGCTGATCAGGCGCGACTCGGTACTGGTGAGCAGAGTGGACGATCCCGAGGCCAAGACCACGACATTGCGTTACGACTTGGGACACAGTTACTTAATCAGCCACGTTACGTTCGATGTGCAGGGTACGAATTTCAGCAGGCCGGTGCGGCTGTTCGCGCTGCTCAACGTCGACGACTGGCGGCCGGTAGCTGCGCAGAACATCTTTTCGGTGGATAGCGAGCTGTATCACGCCCAGAATTTGACCATCTCCTTTCCCGAGGCTTGGACCCGGGAGATCAAGGTCATGATCGAACAGGGCGACAACCCGCCGCTGGCGGTGCAGGGGATCAGCGCCTACGGACAGGGTCGCTACTTGTTGATACCCGCCCTGCCCGGCGCACAGATCAATTTGTTCTACGGCGCGCCCGGCGTTAAGGCTCCGGTCTACGACATCCAGGCTGTTTACGAGTTTCTGCCCGACGTCCGGCCCGAGGCGTTGTCCCTGAGTCCGCAGAGCGCCAACCCCGAATACGTCTGCCCCGCGACTCCGGCCCCGCCGCGGGATTACAAGCCGCTGCTCACCGCGGCGCTGATTCTGGCGGTGCTGGTGCTGGCGGGCTTGATCTTCCGCTTGGCGCGGCGTTCGCAGGACGGCTAGAATGAGGCTCGATGACTGAGGGTAGGCAACACGATCGCGGCACAGATCCGTTCAAGGTCGATTCGCACATCGATCCGAACGTTGACAGCGATCTGGATCAACAGATTTTTTCCCCGCCCCAGCCGGCCTTGCCCAAGCGTGATCCCAACGCCCCTTTGACCGGCGACGACCTGCTGTTGGAACGCTACCGGATCATCAAGCAGATCGGTCGCGGGGGCATGGGCTTCGTCTACCAGGCTCAGGAGATCGGCCTCGAGCGCTACGTGGCAATCAAGGTCTTCCCGCCGCAGTTCGCCATGGACGAGAACTTGGTGCAGCGTTTTCAGGCCGAGGTGCGCATCGCCTCGAGCCTGGATCACCCGAACATCGTACCGATCTATTTCGTCGGCCAGGACGAGGGCCTGACGTTTTTTGTGATGAAGTTCCTTGCCGGACGCACTCTGTCGCAACGCGTGCGCGAAAAAGGACCGCTACCGGCCGACGCGGTGATCAACGTGGCGGTGCAAACCCTCGGTGCGTTGGACTTCGCACACTCGCGCGGTACGATCCATCGCGACATCAAGCCGGGCAACATCATGCTGGGCAACGACGGCCTGGTCAGCCTGATGGACTTCGGCATTGCGCGCTCGATCGAGTTCAGCAGCGTCACCCGACCCGGCGAGATCGTCGGCACCGCAGAGTATATGAGCCCCGAGCAATGGAGCGGAAACGTCGACCATCGCTCCGACCTCTATAGCTTCGGCGTGGTGCTCTACGAGTGCCTCACCGGCCGTCCGCCTTTCCACGATCAGCCGATCCCGGTGTTGATGAAGGCGCACCTGGATCAAGATCCGCCGTTGATCTCGAAAAAGCGCGAGGGCCTGCCCGGGAAACTCGATGCAGCGGTGATGCGCCTGCTGCAGAAGAATCCGCAAGACCGATTCAGCACCGCCCGTGAAGCTCAGGAGGCGTTCTACGCGCTGAGCGATACATTGCCGCGCAACATGCCCTCCGCAGCCGGTCAGCTTTCCGTCACGCATTCGGCTCGGGCCTCGATGGCCGCTACGCTCAACGGTGATCCCGAGACCGTGCCGATGGAACTGCCGACGTCGTTAAAAAAAATGGAGAAGCTCACGTCGCTGATGGATCGAGCCGAGCTTTTCTACAACGACGGCAAGCTCAAACGCGCGGTAAAATTGCTCGAGGGCGCGCGCAAGATCAATCCTGGCGACGCTACGCTGTTGCATCGGCTTGATACCTACCAAAGCGTGGATCGCCTGGTTAACGGCCTGCTGTCCCGCGCCCAGAAACTGATCGACCAGGGACAGCTCGCCCGGGCCGAATCGGAGCTGGAAAAGGTTCTACAGTGCTACCGGGTGCCGCAGGCCATCGAAAAAAAGAAGGCGGTACGCGCGCGGCGCCAGAGTGCCGACCAAATGTTTCAACTGGCCCAACGCGCAGAGCGGGCCGGTCGTATCCGGCGCGCGCGCCGACGCTATAAAAAGGTATTGAGCATTTCACCGGACAGAACCGACGCCGAATTTCGTCTGAAACTGATCGCCAAGACGCGTAAGCGGCGTAGGGGCGCCACACTGCATAAGTTCGCGCCGTACATCGCCGTATTGGCCCTGATCGCGCTGTCGGTCGGCGGATATCTTTTCCTGCGCGACCCCACCGCGGTGCTGATGCCGCGGGCCGAACGCTGCTTTGCTTCGCAGCATTGGGTCTCTCCTCCGCTGTACAACTCGGCCTCGTTGTATCGGCTGGTGAAATTCTTTGACATCGACAACGTTGACGCAGAAAAGAAGTTGCAGATGATGGAGGACAGCTTCCGCCGCGAGGCCGTGGCCGCCGAGCGCCGCAAGGACTATCAGGGGATGCTGCGCGCCTACCAGAACGCGCTGCGAGTCGACCCCGACGACCTTGAGCTGCAACAGGGGCTGGAGCAGGCGCGCAACGCGATCCAGATCGACAAGAGCTTCGAATAAGTGCGCCGATTCGGCTGGCTGGCGCTGCTCGTATCGGTCCACCTGGCGATTAGGGCGCTGATCCTGTTCTTCGGCGACGTCAACTGGTGGGCGCCGCTGACCGACGAGACCCCCACCGGAAATATCGCCTCCGCCCTGGCCGGAGGCTCGCTGGTCATGCCTTGGCAGGCCTACCAATTCAAGCCTTTTGCCGGCGGCACGGTGCTCGAGGGGCTGATGGCCTGGCCGTTTTTCGCTCAATGGGGCGACCGGCTGATCTGCCTGCGCGCTGCGCCGATCATCTTCAGTCTGCTGACGATGATCCTCTGGGTGCTGTTTCTCGACCGCTACTTCAGCCGCCGCGCCGCAGTGTTCAGCGGACTGCTGTTCGCTGCGCCTCCGCCGCTGTACGGGCTGCTCTCAGTCACAGCCTGGGGCAATCACACCGAATCGAGTTTGCTGACCATCGTCGCGTTGTGGGGACTGATCGCCATGCTCGGCTATTCCAGGCCCAAACAGCCCGGCGCTTTGAGTGGACTGGCGCTGGGCGTGCTGTGCGGGCTCGGGCTGTGGTTCAGTTACACCTTTGCGGTGACGCTGGCAATGCTGCTAATTCTGTGGGCGCTGCTCGACAGGCGCTGGCCTTTAGAACGATCGTTCCTGGCGTTCTGGCCGGGGTTGTTGATCGGGCTGATCCCCTGGTATCTCAATTACAGCTTCTGGGGCCACGGTGCGATGTTCAGTATCGACACCTACACCGGCTACGAGACCACGGCCTATATCGAGGGCTCGCGGATGTTTCTCGAGTCCCAGCCCTCGTGGATCGGCCTCAAAGCCTTACGGCTGATCGGCTACGCCCTGCCGCGCTCAGCGCTCTACCCGGCCGTTTGGAAGATCCCCGGTGCGGCGTTCTCGATCATATTCTACCTGTTGACCCTTGGCGGCGCATTGGCCTTGCTGCTGCGCCTCAAAGATAGTTTGCACAATCCGTTGCGTCGCAATCGTGCGCGGGCCCTGGACCCGCGGTTGTCGATTTTGGTCTTTCCGCCATTGTTCTGTCTGGTGCTGGTGCTCTCCGGTTTCCGGGTGGAGGACTTCCGCCTCAGTCGGCCGCAGGAGTACGTCAACTACCGCTACCTGGGTCCGGCGTTGCCGTTTATCTTTGCCTGGATCGGCGTGGGGGCTGACAGCGCCCTGGGAATGCTGCGCGAACGACGGCTGCTGCGGCGGATCAGCGCAGCGTTTATAGCCCTGACTATCGGAGCGCTGTGCCTCGTGCCGTGCATCGATCTGTCCGCGGTTGACTCCCCGCGCTTCTCTGTTTTGAAGTTCCGCGGCTCGGACCAGCAGCTGGTGCTCGAGCGCTTGGCCGGAATCGTCGGCGGAGCCGGGATGAGTACGCCGACCAGCCTCGAGATTTTGCATCAGCTTCCAGCGGATCAACTGCCGCTGGCCTTTGAGCATTTCGGCTACATCGGCCCGCCGGCCTCGGAGCTTGCCCAACAGATGGTGGCCCAGGCGCGCGGCGAACACGGCGCGGATCTTGACCGCGGAATGGGAAGACACCTAGCCAAGCAGCTACTCGATTCCCAGGGAGCAGCGGCCATGGCACAGCCCTGCGTCATGCTCGAACAGATCACCGACCAAGTTCCGACGTCGGTCTACACTGACCCCTGTTTTTGGGAAGGGGTCGGAATGCAGATCGGAGCCTGGACCGTTGGCAACCACAGTGCGCTGGCTTCAGATGCCGACACACTGGGCTTGCCAAGCGACGCTCCGCCCGCATCGCGCGCGCTGGCAACCGTTGTGCGTCTGCTGGGCGTGTGCCAGAATGCGCCGGATCGCAGGCTGGCGCTGATGCGCGGCTTGGGTCGCCTGTCGGTGGACGCGTTCAGCGTGATGCCGGGGGAAGCGCCGTTGGTTGACGAACCGTTTTTCTATCAGGGAGTGGGCGCGCAACTGCGGCGCAACGCCCTGCTGGATCTGTTCCAGGACGACGTGGCCATCGATGCGTTGTTCCGCGTGCCGCGGCAACAACGCGGCAGTGCGGTCAAAGGCTGGGTCGACGAATCAAAGCATCTGGGGATCGAGCCATGAGCAACAGCCAGTCCAGAAAGCTGAAGATCCAAACGCCGATCGAGCGCGTCAGTCTGATCTACCCGCCATATGGTGCTGTCAAGAACGAGCCGGGGATCAAGGCGGTCAAAGAGAACTACGGCGTGTTCCCCAGCCTGTCGTTGGCCTACGTCGGCGGCGTGTTCCAGAACATCGGCGTCAAGGTCCAGTTCATCGATGCCAATGCGATGCAGCTGAGCCTTTCCGAGACCATCGACAAGGTCCGGGGTTTCGGGCCGCAGCTGATCTGCTTCACCATAACCACCTACCTTTTCTACCAGACGCTGGAATGGGTGCGCTCGATCCGCGAGGCCACCGGCGTGTCCACGCTGCTCGGCGGCGTGCACATGGGGATCTACCCCAGCGAGACCATGACCCACGGCGAGATCGACCTGGGCGTGATCGGCGAGGCCGAGGAGACGGTGCCCGAGCTGATCGCGGCGCTGAACTCAGGCCGCGATTTGGCCGAGGTCAACGGTCTGATCTTCCGCCGCGAGGACGCTCCGGATGGCGTGATGGTCACGCCGCCGCGTCCGTTGTTTCAGGACGTCGACAACTCGCCCTACCCCTGCCGCGAGCTGCTGCCCAACGACCGCTACTACTCGTTCATCTCGCAGTTCAAGAATTTCACGCCGATGATCACCAGTCGTGGCTGCCCGTTCCACTGTATTTTCTGCGAGCAGGGCGGAATGAAGTTCAGGCCGCGTAGCGCCTCGAACGTGGTCGACGAGATCGAGCAGTGCTACCACGTGTACAAGGTGCGCGAGATCGACGTGTTCGACAGCTCGTTCACCACCCAGCGCAACCGCGTGATCGAGATCTGCGACGAGATTAACCGCCGCAATCTCAAGATCTACTGGGCGATCCGCTCGCGCGTCGATCTGGTCAACGCCGAAATGCTCGAGGCGCTGCACAGCGCGGGCTGCAAGCGGATCTACTACGGCATCGAGTCGGGCGACCCCGACGTGTTGCGCACCCTGCGCAAGGAAACCGATCTGGCGAAGATCAAGCAGATCATCGACCTGACAAATCGAATCGGGATCGACACCTTCGGCTATTTCATGGTCGGTTCGCCGGGCGAGACCGCACGGACCATCAAGCAGTCGATCCGCTTCGCGATCAAACTCAACCTGGACTACGCACAGTTCAGCAAAGTCACGCCGATGCCGGCCACCGAGCTCTACCGGATGCTGATCCAGGAGCGTGGACGCGACTATTGGAGCGAATACATCCTGGACCCCTCGATGGAAATCTACATGCCGCGTCCGGGATGTGCGATGAGCGAAGACGAGGTTCAGCGCTGGACGCGCTCAGCCTACCTGCGCTTCTATTTCCGTCCCAAATACATCATCAAGGCGCTGCTGCGGCTCAAGAGCTGGCGGGAGTTCACGCGCTCGGTCTACACCGCCTGGAGCATGGTCGCCGAAAAGCTGTTCGAGAAGATGTGGTTCAATAAAAAGCAGTATTGAGATGAAGATCCTGCTGGCAAACGCACCATGGTCCAAGCCGGGTTTCTACGGCGTGAGGGCCGGATCGCGCTGGCCGCACTTTGAGGCTGAAAACCTCGAATACATGCCCTTCCCGTTCTTTATGGCCTATGCCACCGCACTTCTTGAACGTCACGGCTACGACGTGTCGCTGATTGACGCCGTGGCCGAGGCGCTCGACGAACAGACCTTTTACGCGCGGGTCGAGCAGTTTGCGCCGGAGCTGATCGTACTCGAGGTCAGCACGATCAGCATTGATGTTGACCTACGCCACGTTTCCGAGCTGCACAACCGTTTGCCGGGAGCGAAGATCGGCCTGTGCGGCCTACACAGCTACATGTACGAACCCGAATTCCTCGCAGAGCACAACGCGGTCGACATGGTGCTGATCGGCGAGTACGAGACAACGCTGCTCGAACTGGTGCAACGCTTGGAGTCCGGTGCACAGCTCGACGGCTGCCGCGGTCTGGTGCATCGCCGCAACGGCGATGTACAGGTCGAGAAGCGCCGACCGTTGATCGAGGATCTGGACAGTCTGCCCTGGCCCGCGCGGCACTTCCTGCCGATGCACGATTACCACGACGAGCCTGGGTACATCCCGCGTCCCAGCGTACAGATGTGGTCCAGCCGCGGCTGCCCGTTTGGCTGTATCTTCTGCGCTTGGCCGCAGATCATGTACGGCAGCCGTCGCTACCGCAAGCGCAGCGTTGTCGACACTGTCGACGAGATGGAATGGCTGGTGCGGCGCGCCGGATTCAAGTCGGTCTACTTTGACGACGACACGTTTAACATCGACCGCAAACGGACGCTGATGATCGCCGATGAAATCAAGCGCCGTCGCATCGGCGTGCCCTGGGCGATCATGGCCCGCGCCGACCTGATGGACGAGCAGCTGCTGACCGCCCTGCGCGAGTCAGGGCTGCACAGCCTCAAATACGGCGTGGAGAGCGCATCGCCCGACCTGATTAGAACTTGCGACAAGCGGCTGGACTTGGACAAGGTCAAGCGGATGGTTCGGCTGTCTCACGAGCTGGGGATCAGCACGCACCTGACGTTCATGTTCGGACTGCCCGGTGAGACGATCGATACGGCCCGCAGCACCATCGACCTGGCGCTGGAGCTGGCGCCGGAGTCGTTACAGTTCACTATTGCCACGCCGTTTCCCGGCAGCCGCTACCACCGCATGCTCAGCGCCGAGGGCAAGATCGTCCAGAGCGACTTTTCGCGCTATGACGGATTTCGCAGTGCTGTGGTGCGCACCGATGAGTTGAGTGCAGAGCAGCTCGAGCAGATCTGCTGCGAGGCCAACGAGTTGTGGAACGATTTTTGGTACGCGCGTGCCCATCCCGACCTACGCACCACCGGCGAGAAGGTGCGCGATCTGATCAAACAACCATCGCGCATTCCCGGGGCCGCCAAACGGCTGGTTAAAAACAGCCGCACTTCCTGATCGGGTCAACCCGGATTATTGATCAGAATTAACTGAAGCGGACGCTGTGTATGTCGTTCCAATCGACCTGTCGCTGCAAGACCGTGTCGCGCCGCCAGCGTAGATCGTCGCGTTGCGGGTAGTCCAGGTTGTAGTGCAGCCCGCGGCTTTCGCGGCGCATGCGCGCCGACTCGGTGATCAGCCGCGCCACTGTGCAGATGTTGCGCAGCTCGATCAGGTCGAGTGTTACCATGTATTTCCAGTAGTAATCCTCGACCTCGTTTTGCAGGGTATCGATGCGACGCGTTGCGCGTTCCAGCCGCTTGTCGGTGCGCACGATTCCCACGTAGTTGCTCATCGCGCGTCGCAGCTCGTCCCAGTTGTGGCTGACCACGATCTGCTCGTCGCTCTCCACGGTGCCAACGCTGTCCCAGTCCGGTACGCTGAGGTCGGGCAAATCCAGATCCATGTAGCTCTTGATCCGTTCGGCAGCGCGGTCAGCGTAAACCAACGCCTCGAGCAGGCTGTTGCTCGCCAAACGGTTAGCGCCGTGCAGGCCGGTGCAGCTCGCCTCGCCGATAGCCAATAGTCCGTGAAGGGTGGTCTCGGCGCTTTGGTCGACAAACACTCCGCCGCACATGTAGTGCGCGGCGGGCACCACCGGAATCGGCTGGCTGGTGATGTCGATGCCGAACTTGTTGCAGGTCTTGTAAATGTGCGGGAATTTGCGCCGCACTTCGTCGGCGGGCTTGCCGCTGATGTCCAGGTAAACGCAGTCCGCGCCGCTGACCTTAAGCTCATGGTCAATGGCGCGGGCCACCACGTCGCGCGGCGCCAGCTCGCCCAGCGGATGGATCTTCTCGATAAAGCGTTGGCCGCGATCGTTGACCAGTATGCCGCCCTCGCCGCGCACCGCCTCGGTGATCAGGAAGCTCTTGGCGTGCGGATGATAGAGGCAGGTCGGGTGAAACTGGAAGAACTCCATGTTGGCCACTGCCGCGCCCACGCGGTAGGCCATCGAAACTCCATCGCCGGTGGCCACGTCGGGGTTGCTCGTATACAGATAGGCCTTTCCCGCGCCGCCCGTGGCGAGAACCGTGGCCTTGCCCAGCAGCTTGATGATCCGTCCGGTGGAGGCTTCCAGGGCGTAGAGTCCCAGACAGCGGTCCTCGCCGGGCCTGCGCGTGAGTTTCCCCATGGTGATCAGATCGATCGCCGGATAGCCTTCCAACAGCTCGATGCGCGGATTGTCCTGCACGGCCCGTAGCAGCGACAGTTCGATTTCCTCGCCGGTCAGGTCGTGGACGTGAGCGATGCGCCGTTTGCTGTGGCCGCCCTCGCGGTGCAGGTCGAGGTCCTGGCAATGACCGCCCTCGCGTTTGGTAAAACGCACCCCGAGTTGGATCAGTTCGGCGATCTTGTTCGGTCCCGAGCGCACGACCAGCTCGACGACATCCTGGTGACAAAGCCCGACCCCCGCCTTAAGCGTATCCTCGACGTGCAGCTCGAAGCTGTCCTCCGCAGACTGCACAGAGGCGATGCCGCCCTGAGCGTAACGCGTTGAGGATTCGGCCCGGTCCTTCTTGGTCAGGACGATTACCTTGGCGTACTGTGCGACCTTGAGCGCCAGGCTCAGTCCGGCCACGCCGCTTCCCACGATGATCACGTCTGTTGAGTAATTCATGCCCTACCAAAATAAAATGGGGGAACCAGCTATGCCGGCTCCCCCATGGCTTGGCTGGTGGCGGTGCAGGGACTCGAACCCCGGACACTGCGGATATGAGCCGCATGCTCTAACCACCTGAGCTACACCGCCTAAAATGCTGCGCCATTTTAGTGAATAGCGCCCCGCTGTCAACAGCATCGTACTTCCGATCCGTTGGTATATGTGTTAATTAGACTTCTTCTGGAGGTCCGATGAAAGCCCTGTTGGTACAGAATATCTGGCGTGAATACTTCGGCTTCATGATGCTCTCGGCAGTGCTGAAGCGCGATGGACACGAAGTGGTCAATCTGGTGGACCACCGTGTGACACGCCTGCTCGAGGCGATCGAGCGCGAACGGCCGGGGATGGTTGCCTTCAGTTTCACCAACTGCGAACAGGGTTGGGTAGAGCAAGCCGCCTCCGCGGTCAAACAAAATCATCCCGAGCTGCCGGTTGTGATCGGCGGACCGCACCCGACCCTGCACCCGGAGCTGGCGCTTAAACCGCAGTTCGATATGGTCTGCCGCGGCGAGGGCGAGGGCCCGATGCTCGACCTGGCGGCGATGATCGATAACGGAGACCGCGACTGGAGCAAGATCGAGAACATGTGCTTCAGCAGCGAGGGCGAGCTGGTCCAGAACAGCGTTCGTCCGTTGATCGAGGATCTGGACAGCCTGCCGCTGCACGACCGCGACAGCTATTATCGGTATCGTTTTCTGCGCAACAATCCGGTCAAGTACTTCTTCACCGGCCGCGGCTGCCCGTTCAACTGTAGCTTTTGCTTCAACCGTCGTTTCAAGGAAATCTACCCCAACAGCAAAAGCTATATTCGCCACTACAGCGTGGAGCGCGTGATTGAGGAGATAGCCGAGGTCAAACGTCGCTGGCCGATGAAGCAGGTGCGCTTTGAGGACGACGTGTTCACCCTCCAGCGCAAATGGTTGCTTGAGTTCCTCGACCTGTACGAGCAGCAGATCCGCGTACCCTATCTGGCCTACATCCGCGCCGGTGAGTCCGAGGAGGTTATTCGGCGATTGTCGCAGACCGGATGCTTCTGCGTGCTGTTCGGAGTGGAGACCGGCGACGAACAACGCCGTAACGAGCTGCTGAACAAGGCGGTGAAGGACGAACAGATTCGCCAGACAGCCGCCCTGCTCCACAAATACAAGATCCACTTTTTTACATCGAACATTCTCGGATTGCCCGGCGAGACCTTTGATCTGGCGCTGAAGACCGTCAGGATAAACCAACAGATCAAGGCTCCAGACGTCTGGTGCTCGGTGTTCCAGCCCTATGCCGGACTGGAGATCACCGATTACGCCATTGAGTGCGGGTACCTCCAAAAACTGGACGACGACACGGTGGGCATCAACACCTTTGCCGACAACGCTTTGGACCAGCCTGACCAGCGAAGGATTTTCAACCTGCAAAAGTTCTTCTATCCGTTGGTACGCTGGCCGTGGCTCGAGCCTTTGCTGCTGCCGCTGACCAAGCTGCGTCCGAACTTCGTCTTCCATTACATCTTTGTGTTGTTCTACACGATCTCCTACCTGCAACACTCCAAGGTCGGATTGATCCGGATGTTCTTCGAGGGGCTGCATTGGTTCCGGGTCTTCCTGGCCGACTCCAAAACAAAATGAACTTTTTCGACCGCAGGGTCGGCGCGATATTGTTAGCTACGACGATAATGTGCGCCCTGGCCGCGGTCGGCGCTGGTTGCGATGGTGGTTGCGGTCATGAAATCGAGTCGGCCGACGACACGATGTCGTAATCCATCGAGCCCGGTCCCAACGAACCGTTGCCCGCGCCTTCAAGGGAGCAGCTCAAGGCAGAGCTGGGAATCAACGTGGCGTTCTATATGGACACGCTACGCATGGCCGCCACGTACGTCTACGTTATCCTCAGGAGTCCAAAGCTCGTCGTACCCGGGGGTTGATCAACCTTCGACTGACATACCGTGAATGCGCAGGCCGTAGGGCCTGTCTCCATTGCCGTCGGGGATAGCGACTTCAAGTCTGATAATGCGCCAACCCTCTGATTGCGGCAGGTCGGCCTTGATCGTCTGTTGTCTGCCGTTGTCCTCCAGCAATCCGCTGTAGATTTTTTCGCTGCCGCAGAAGATTTGCAGCATTCGTCGATCCAGACCTTTTGGTAGGCTGGCGCTGAGCACAAACTTACGGCCGTTTTCAGGCATTACGACTAGGGCATGTCCGCCGATCCAGCGAAAGCTATCGCGCCCGTGTCCCTCGTGCGGCAGCCAGCCGACTCCGAGCTGTTCGGACTCACTCCCGTCCATCTTCAGTCGACTGCTTAGCTGATCGATGTCTCCGACATTGGCTGCGCCAAATGCCAGGAAACCAAGGTAGCGGTTCCCCTCGAGTCCATCGGCTTCTTGGGAATGCCAAGGTTTGGAAATTGCGATCTCGATCTTGAGCACCGGACCCAGCCCGGGCGGCACCGGGACGCGCACCGTGTCGCCGTAAACGTCATGGCTGTCGATCGGTCCGACGTTGATGTCGTTGATCAGCAAATTGCCGCGCAATAGCGGGGCGGCCTCGTAGCGATAGAGCTCGAGCTCGATCATCGGTCCGCCGGCATTGCGTAGGAACATGGTGGCCGGGCCGCTCATCCAGCGAAACGGCCGTCCCGCTTTATCGTGCTCCGGGTCGTGCCAACCCAAACCCAGTTGGCCCTCGTGCTGCGGCCCCATCTTAATTTCGCTGTGCAGCTCGTCCAGCGGCGTGGGTTTGCGCCAGCCGCGGAACAGGCAGAACACGCAGGCCTCGGGGCTGTCGGTACAGGCCATCTGATCGCGCAGCTCTCGATACTTTTTACCGTTCCAGATGTTGTCGATGCTCGTCTCGCGTAGGTTGCCCATCACCATTTGTTCCCAGAGGATCGCGCAGATCTGCACGTCTTGATTGCTCTTGAGGAAGATATGCTTCCAGGGGAACTCGCAGTTCTTAATCAGCTGATTGGCCTCTTTAAAATTCTGCGGAGTCCACAGCTTGCCCAGCTTGACCGGGTTGGCCTCCCCGGTCTCCACCGGGTTGAGGTTGCGCATATCAAGCTCGATACGAAGCTCGTCCGCCACCTGCGCGGCCTGTTCGCGACAGCGGTTGGCAAGATCGGGGAAATTGATCAGCGATTGACCAACGGTAAGGCGGTTCTCAACAACGTGCTGCACAATCACCTTGCACGCGCCGTAGTCAGAGGCCATGCGCACGAAGTCCGGCAGTTCCTCGATGTTGCGGCGCATGGCGACAAAGCTGAAGTAGATCAGCGGCAGCTTGGCCGAGAGCTCCTGCTTGGCCTCGCGCAGCGCCCCGAGGTTGCGGTGCAGTTCCTTCCAGGTCGCCCCGCGTCTGATGCGGCGATAGGTCGGCGCGCTGGCTGCGTCAATGCTGAAACACAGCACGTCCATCAGCTTTTCGGCCACAATGATGCGTGACATCTCGGGCTTAAGCGCAATGGCGTTGGACGAGCCGTGCACGTCCAGGCGGCACGATTTGAGGAAACGCAGGATTTCGATGATCTGCGGGTGGGTAAAGATCTCGCCGAATCCGGTGAGCTCTACGGTGCTGGCCGCCTCGAAAAGCTCGCGCAGCTCAAGGCAGGCCTCGAGCGAATAGCGCAGGCTCTCGCCGCTGCGACCGCGGTCCGACTCGCTGGTGATCGGGCACATGATGCAGCGTAGGTTGCACTCGGAGGTAACCTCGAACTGGATCCGTTCAGGGTATGGCAGCCTGGCCGCGGACATGTGTTCGCGGTAGAGCGCAGTGTCCTCGAAGAACAGCCTGTCGTCGCGTTCGTCGTTCATCGCGAGCGCAGCCTGCGAAGCAGCGTGGGTCGGGCCAGTCGCGCGCCGGAGAGGAACACTCCGAGCTGTCTGGTGTCTGGCAACGGCGGGTTCCAGGCCGGATCAATGCGCAATTCGAAGACCAAATATTTATCGTCGCACTGCGGCAGGCTGATGTTGCGCAGCAGTGCTCCCGGACGCTCGACCGTGAACTCGTCGATCAAATTGTCGCAGAGCGAAACACTTACTTTTTGCCCCGGCACTTTTCCACAAACACAGAGGTCGAGCTGCAAATGGGTCGCTCCGTTGTTCAGTAGCGCGAAACGCGCACGATCGGTGGTCCAGCGTCCGCGGCTATCGCCCAGTTCCTCCTGCGGATACCAGCCCAGGTCGAATAGTCCGGACGGATCACTGTTAAAGTCGATGAGCTCGCCAATCATCTCAATGGAGCCTTTAAGCTCCACCCGGTGGACCATGGCGGTCAGCGGACGGTTCGCCTCGCCGAGTTGAACAGCCCGCTGATCGATCTCGCCGCCTTTCACATCGCGCTCAAATCGCAGCTCGATCTCGAGCACCTCGTCGTCGGTGGGCGGAACAATGAAACTCAACGGCGTTGTCCATAGTCCCTTGGTCTGGAAACGAGCAGCGCTTTTATTGTTGATCCAAAGGCTGCCGCTAAGTTCGGGCGCTGCTGGATGCACGTTGAGATCGATGGTTAAGAGTGGAGAGCCATCGTTGCGCAGAAAGACCGTGGAGCGACGCTTGACCCAGCGGTGCGGCCGTCCGTCGTCGCCAACTTCTCGAGGATAGAACCCTAGTCCGAGCTGGTCGTAGTCGATCTTGCCCAAATCGACGAACGTCGAGAGCTGCTCGATCGTGTGTGGCGAGCGCCGGGCCTTGCTCGTGCAGTGACGCGCGCATTCGATCGGAGGCGAAGTTCCGCACATCGCTTGTCGCAGTTGGCGATAGCCCTCGCTGCGCCAGATTTGCTCGAAGCTGCTGTGGCGCAGGTTGCCCATCACCAGCTCCTCCCAGAGCGTGGCGCAGACCTGGACGTCGAGGTTCGACTTTATAAACACCCGCTCCCAGGGGTAGAGGCAGTCCAGGCGCGAGGGCCCGGGTAACGGCTGGGTCACCTGCACCTTACGGACAGTCGGTCCGCTGATCTTCTGGGCGTCGATAGGCATGTACCAGAACTCGAGACGGACGCCGAGCTTGGCGGCAAGTGCCGCGGCGCGTTCGTAGGCCTCGATCATCGTTGCACCTTGGGCGGAGAGCACGCTGGCCTGTGTATCCTCGCACAGTCCCTGGACGATCACCTGCTCGGCGCCCACGCGCGAGGCAAGCTCGATAAACGTGGGCAGCTCGTCGATGTTTTTTTCCATTGCCAGGAAGTTCAGGTGCACGATCGGCAGCACTGTCTTTGCATCACGTTTCAGCTCCGCAAGTCGGCTGATATTCTCGATGATTGTCTCGAAGTCGCCGCCGGGCCGGATCGCGTCGTGGGTCGGCTTGGTAGCCGCGTCCAGGCTGAAAGCCAGCAGGTCGATCAGCCGTTCCTCAATGATGGCGTTGGCGATGGGTTCGGTCAGCAGCTGGCCGTTGGATGTCGCGTGCACGTTCAAACCGCATTCGCGGAACAGACGCAGCGCCTGGATTACCTGCGGGTGACAGAGGAACTCGCCGAATCCGGTTAGCTCGATCTCGTAAGCGTTTTCGAACAACTCGCGCAGTTCGTGCAGACTTTCAAGGCTGATGATTCGCTCGTCCGCCGTGCGCTCGCGCTTCTCGAGTTGGATCGGACACATCACGCAACGTAGATTGCAGACCGATGTGATCTCGAGCTGAATCACGTCTGGATAGTCGGGCGTGGCCCGCTGGAAGTGTTCGCCGACCAGCTGCGAGTCCTCGAAAAAGCGGACTTGTCCAGGCTCTTGTACGCGGTGTGACATGACGGTCATTTTCAGCGTTGACCGCTCAGTGGTCAAGCTTATGATCCGCAAACGGCTCGTTTGCGGCTATAATGTGCGCCGCATGTCGAAAAAGCTCGTTATCGCCCTGGGGTTGTTACTACTGGTGGGGCTGGCCGCGCACCTGTTGCACTATGCGCTGCTCGACGTACGCCTGCTGGTCTCGGAGAACATGCAGCGCGTGCCCGACGATGCGATGTACTACCTCGAGACCGCGGACAACCTGGCCCGTCGATCGATCGTCAGTTTCGATGGCAGCACGTTGACCAACGGTTTCCAGCCGCTGCACTTTATGGTTTGTTCACTGCTCGCTCGTTTCTCGGCCGGGGATCCGGCGTCACTGTTGCACGCGGTACTTGTGATGCAGACGGCCTGTGCCGTGCTGTTCTGCCTGATCTGGCTGCTCAGCGTCGGTCGCGGGATTTCTGCGGCCTGGGGTCTGGCGCCGGCGGCTTTGATGTTTTTCGACGATGTGCAGCAGCTGATGATCAACGGCCTCGAGCCCTACTTAGGCTTCGTTCTCTTAGCATTACTACTTGCCGTATACCTGCGCCCGGTCGATCCTTTTGGCACTCCCGGAAGGGCTGCGCTGATCGGACTGCTTAGCGGGTTGTTGCTGCTCTCGCGGGTCGACTTCATCTTCCTGGTCGGGCCGCTGTATTTGATCGCGCTGTTTCAGTCGCGCAATGAGCGGCGCGGCCTGCTGCGCATTGTCGCCTCGGGAACGTTGGGTCTGCTGATGGTCACGCCCTACCTGGCGTGGAACCTGTCCGAGTTCGGGCACCTGATGCCGATCAGCGGAGCGATAAAAAGCTCGTTCGACTTTGGTAACTGGCGCAAGGACATGCCGATGCATCCGTTCTACTTCGGCGTGGTCGGCTTGGCCCTGACGCGTATGTTGCTGTGGGCTGTCGCGCCGCTTGCCCAGCGCCGACGTTGGATCGAAGTCGCGACCATAATGCTGCATACCGTTGTCCTGGGACTTTGCGGTCTGCTGCTGTTGTGGTTGGCACTGCCGCCCCAGCGTATCGCCCTGGCCCCTGCGTTCGTGCTCGTGCTTTGCCTGGGATTAATCCGACTATTCGTGGCGTCGCGTCCAGAGCGTCGCAGTATCGAGAACCTGCAGACGCTTGCATCGGTAGCAGCTTGTTTCGTTTTGCTGCACTTTGGCTACGAGCTGCTGTTCATCGCGCGCTACTTCGCCTTTTGGCACTGCGTTGCGTACGCCATGGCGTTTGCGATTATCGCCCTGGACGCCGGGCGCATTCTGCCGCGCTTTAAGCTCGATGCACCGCTACGTTCTCCTCGAATGCTCGGCATTGTGCTTGGCTTGCTGATTGTCGTATCGGTTGCCTGGATCGCTTCGATCGAGAACGCTTCCTATCGTCAGCGCATACAGGATCTGCAAAGCGGTGCGACCCGCACCTGGCAATCCGAATCCTACAACGCGGCGCAGTGGGCGCGCGCGCGGCTGCCTCACGACAGCCTGGCCGCAGCTCGAGACGCCGGCGTGTTCGCCTTCTTTTCCGGACTGGACACGATCAACCTCGACGGCGTGATTATGGACTTCAATTTCAAGCGCGCTATGGACAACGGGGAACTGCATTCATATCTGGCTCAGCGCGATGTGAACTACCTGATGATCAAGTCGCTGCCCGTGGAACTTCTAGCCGATGTCGAAGCGATCGAGGTTGAGGAGCTTGGCATTGAGCTGCAACCGCAGATGCTGCGCTACAGCTCCGAGCAATACAACGAGGGCTCCGGACCCGTGCGGCTGACGATCTGGCAGGTGGACCGGGCATGGTGAACTCCCGACAACGCGTGGACTGGGCGCTGGCGCTGCTGATCGTGCTGTTCCTGATTTGGCGCGCTGTGCTGCTGCTGTACTCGCCCTATGTTTACGACGAGGAGGAGTACAAGACCGGATCGATCGCCCATCTGGTGATCGTCGGGCCGCAGCTTCCGTTGCTCGAGCTGACACCCGGTGACTACGAGGGCGGAACGCTGGTCGCCGGTCTGTTGACCGTGATCCCATTTAAGCTGCTGGGTGAGAATCACCTGGCGCTCAAGACCGTGGCCATTGCTTTTTCTTTGCTGCTGTTGGTCAGCATCTACCTGCTGGTCAAACGGTTGGCATCGCGCACGGCCGCGCTGATCGCAGGCGGAATGCTGATTCTAGCGCCGCCCTACGTAAGCCAGGTGACGTTGCTCCCCTGGGGCAACTACGCCGAGGCCGCGGCCCTAAGCGCCCTGACGTTCCTGATCGCCATGCCGATGTTCGAACGCGGCAGCCGTTCACCAATCCGAATGTTCGCTCTGGGTCTGCTGGCGGGGTTTGGCACGTACATGCATTACGGTTATCTGGCCGCCCCGCTCAGCGTATGCCTGATGTGGTTCGCGCGCGATCGATTGCGGTTTTTTGGTCCGGCGCTGCTGTACTTCCTACTCGGCGCGCTGATCGGCTTTGCGCCCTGGATTTTGTACAACGCGACCCATGATTTCTGGGGCTTACAACGGATACGCGATGCTATCGGATCGCCGGGCTCAGGGGCGCCGGTGGGCGTTGGCGAGCGACTCCAGGCAATGGTCGTTCGCTTTGGCGCACTGTTCATCGACGACCTGCCGGCCTCATTCCACTTCCGCGACAGCCTCGGGTTGCCGCGCAAGCTTTGGGCCTATGTCTGGTACTTACCCGCATGTGTCGGATTAATCATCGTCGCACTTAAATCGCGTGGCGGACCACGCGCAATGTTGCGCGGCGGAGCCTGGCCCAAGGGAGCCTTTGCCTGCGTGATCTGGGTCTACCTACTGATCTACGCGCTGATCTTCTCGGCCACGGATTACGGCCTATTCCTCAGCGGATGGCAGAGCCTCGATCCGGAGAGCCATGCCCACATTTTCGTGATGCTGCCCTGGCTGGCGGCTGCCATAGGACTGAGCGCACACTATTTGCTGAACGGCTCACGACCGAAAATCTGGTTGCCCTTATTGCTTTGCGGACCCTTGATCGCCGGAACTATCGGGCAGAGCAGCCTGTTGCAATTTGATAAACCGCAGGTCGAGCGCCTGCGATCCAAAGCCTGGGACGAGGGGATAATCTACGTTGAGATCGGCAGCAAGTGGGCGCGCGATCCCGATCGTCTGTGGGAAATCGGCGGACAGCTGGGCGATCTTGAGGCGTCATACTTCAGCTTCGGCGTGGGAATTCAGTTCGGGCTGTGGAACGATGGCAGCGCGCGCAGGGCGTTGCAGGCCTGCGACCGCCACTTTGATCGGGCGAACGCACCCTACTGTGCTCTGGGCGTCGGCGTCGGACTGTACACCGTGCCCAACCTGTCGCCCACGGCCCGCCGCGCTGTGATCGATGCTGTTGAAAGCGATTACAGCGATCTGGTTAAAGCCGGCGCGGCAATCGGCGAGATCTGGGTCGATGCGGCAGCCGGGCCGTACTTCGAGCGCTCCTGGCAGCGCGACTTCCGCGAGCTGGGCGCAACGCCCGAGGACGCCGATCGCTTGCAACGCTTTATCGATCTGCAGCTGAAAATGCTCGAGGTGCAGCCGCCCAAGTAGCTCAGGGACGGTATGCGGCCCGCGAGTTGGGTGTTTCCCACAGCGCCACTTCGACAACCTTGACGTTGTCACTGTTGAGGCGCTTTGAAAGGCGTTCGTAGAGCACGCGTGAGATGTTTTCGCTGCTGGGATTGATCCGCTCGAAGGGCTCGACCTCGTTGAGAAAGCCGTGGTCAAATCGCTCTAGTTCAGCATTGAGCTGATTTTTCATTTCCTTAAAATCAATGCCAAGGCCCACTTCGTCCAGAACCGCGGCGCTGAGAGTCAGCTCGACGATCCAGTTGTGACCGTGGAGCGACTCGCACGCCCCCTTATAACCGCGCAGGGCGTGGGCTGCGGCGAAATCAGCCTTAACCGTCAGCAGATACATCGAACCTCCATTACTTCAAACGGCGCTTCTTTATATCAGACAATGATTGGTTATATCCATCGACCGCAGCTGAACAATGCAACGCAGAGAACCTTGGCCGAAATAAAAAAATGCCCGCTGCTGGGGGGTAGCGGGCGAGATACATATTTAGGAGCCAGGAAAACTATTCAGCTATTCACCGTAGCTTGATGTTACTTCTTGGATGCTTTTTTCTTGGCAACCGGCTTTTTGGCCTGGGCCTTCTTGGCAACGGCTTTCTTGACCGGGGCCTTTTTGGCGCTGGGGGCCTGCAGTTTGGCCATCTGCTTGGCCAGCTTGTCGATCTTCTTGTCGATGGCGTCGATGTCGGCCTTGGTGGCGACGTTGATCGCGCCCATCATCTGGGTCAGACCGTCGCTGAAGGAACGCTCGAACTCGCTGCGGGCCTTTTTCAGTTTGCCGGTAAGCTCGTTGAGTACTTTTGGCAGGTCGTCGGTCTTGACCTTCTGGGACTGGATCTTCTCGACGATTTCCTTGAAGCGCTCTTCGAGGTTCGCCAGCGGCTTGAGAGCGGTCTTGACGCCCTCGCGTACCTGACTGATCTTGATCTGTGCCATTGTTTAACTCCCTTTGATCTCGACAATCGTTTTAGTTGATCTATCTCAGCGCGCTGTCATTGGCGCGTTCTTGTGACTCAGTGCGTCAAATATAATGCGGCGCGTCAAGACTGTCAAGCCTTTTTTATGCATCGCGTCATTTTTTTGTGTTCTTTGTCGTAAAGCGCGATTCATTTAGACTCTGGACGTGAACTTGCGTCGTTTACATGAGCCGCTGGTCTTGCTGGCGATAGTCGCCCTAGCCGCAGTGCTGCGCCTACTGGGTCTGGACGATCAGTCGCTGTGGCACGACGAGGTCAGCACGCTGACGATCAGCAATCGACCGCTGGCGGACATGCTGGCGCTTGTCGGGCTGGCCGACGTAAATCCGCCGTTGAGCTATGCACTGTTCAACCTCTGGTCGCGCATCAGCGACGCTGCGGCCTGGATGAGGCTGCTGCCCGCGCTGCTGGGCATTGCGGCGGTGGCAGTGCTCTACCTCTTGGCGCGACGTTTGAACGGACCGCGCGTGGCCGGCGCATCGGCACTGCTGTTGGCGGTCAATCCGTTCCATGTCTACTTCTCGCAGGAACTGCGCTACTACACGTTGTTTGCCCTGATGTGCCTGCTGTGCACCTGGGCCCTTATGCGCTGGATCGATCGCCGCGACAGACGTTCAGAGCACCTGTATGTGCTGGCCGCGGGAGCTGCGATCTGGACGCATTACTTCAGTCTGTTCCTGTTGCTGGGTCACGCAGCATTGATCGTCTATCTGCGCCGGGACGCGCCGAGTTGGTCCAGGCGGATCAAGGCTGTTGCCAAACTTGCGCTGCTTTGCCTTCCCCTGGCCTTCCCGATCGCCGTGCAGCTGTTGTTCAACCGTTCCTTTCAATTTCGTGAGCTGGCGTCGGTCGGTCGATCAATTTGGCAGGTCTGGATTTCTCTGGCGATCGGAGGTCCGGAGTCGGACGTTACAGCCCTGTTGCCTTGGATCGACGCCCTTCCTCACGACTCGACGGCCTTCATGCTGTTGCTGGCCTTGCTCGCGTTGCCCTTCTGGATGCTCTACGGCTGTGGATTGATCGGCGACAAGAGAACACCGCTGCTGCGCCCCCTGTTGCTTTTCTGTGCGCTTGGTCCGTTGCTGGTAGTTTTTCTGTTGTCGCTGGCCGCTCCGATAATGCGGCCGAATTATCTAATCGGCTACTTGCCGCTGATCTGCCTGGCAGCCGGCGCCGGATTCGTTTCATTACGCTCCTGGATGCGTTACGCCGCATGGGGCCTGTTGGCGTTGTGCATCGCGCTGAGTCTACTTTCGATCAAACAGGCGCGTAGCGATCCCAAATTGCAGCGTGACGATTGGCGCGGGGCGGCGCAACATCTGGCGCAGCTCGCATCGCAAGACGACCTGGTTTTGGTCTACCACGACGGGGCGGCCGGCGGATTTTTGCACTACTACCACGGCCCGGCGCAGGTTGAATATATCCTGCTCTGCGACCCGTTCGTCTTCGGCCAACTCGAACAACAGCCGATCGAGGTTTGGATCAAACGCAACCTGCGCAAGCACAATCCGCAACGCGTCTGGCTGGTAACCAGCTATGAGGGCTTCTTCGATCCTGCGGGATTCGCTCGCCAGTATATTGACGCGAATTGGATCCGCGATCCGCGAATCGACTTTATCGATTACCGAGTCGAGATCCTGCTGTTCTACACCAGCGCCGCGGCGGCCATCGATGCCCTGGAAACTCAGGCCACTGAGCTGATCGAGATTGCCCAAGAAAACTTCGATCCGTTGCAGTTGGCTCGTGGATTTAGCTACTCCGGCGAAGATCGTCTGGCCTGGTTGGCCCCGCAATCGCTTGCGCTGCTGCGCGCATCAGGCGCGCGCAACGCCTTGGAACTCAGCGGATTTGCGGATCTCTCATTGTTGAACGATCGCCCCGTTACCATCGATCTCGAGCTTGACGGCAACAGCCTGGGAAGCTTCAAAATTGAACACAGTGGATTATTCGAACGTCGGATTGAGCTCGCTGATACGACGACCTCGGGGCAGAATCTGGCGCTGCGTTTGTCGATCAGTCCAAGCTTCGTTCCCTCCGACGTAGGCTTTCCCGGGGACGATCGACCAAAGACGATTCAACTCTCGCGGATTGCGTTGGTCCAGTAGCCTCAGTCAGGAAGTTTGACGTCGCGCAGGTGCAGCGTGATCTTGCGACGTCCCCCGAACATGTCGAAGCGTGGGCAGAACGCCAAGTGGACTCTATCGCTCAGTTGATCGTGAAGCCGCCCCATGTTAAAGCCGATCGCCTCGAGCGTACCCTTGCCCGAGTCGAGCCATAACTTGAGATGGTCGCCTCCCACCACCTTGCTGTTGATCAGCTTAATGTTGAACGCGGCGAACACCGGCTCGGGATTGCCGGCGCCAAAAGGCGCCAGGGCGGAGAGTTCGTTCAGCAACTGATCGTTGATAATCTGCGGATCGATTTCCGAGTCGATTTTGAGCTGCGGCATCAGGTCGTCGGGCTGGATACGCGAGCGCACCGACTGCTCGAAATTTTCGCGCAGCTGCTGGACATTATCGAGCTTGATCGAGAAGCCGGCAGCGTACTTGTGTCCTCCAAAATCCTCGAATAGCTCGCGGCTGTCAGAAAGCGCGTCGTACAGGTCGAGCTGCTGGATCCCACGGGCGGAGCCCCGGCCGATTGCACCCTTGAGCGAGATCATTGCCACCGGCAAGTGCAGCTCCTCGGAGAGCTTGCTGGCCACGATCCCAACTACGCCCTGGTGCCAACCGTCGGAGGCCAACACCAAGCTGTAAAGCCCTGAGACGTCGTCGCCCATGTCGCGCAACATACGGCTCGCCTGATCGTACATCTCGCGTTCGATCTGTTGGCGCGTGCGGTTCTCGCGCTCCAACAGGTCAGCCATCTCACTGGCCTCGAGCGCGTTTCGAGTTGTTAAAAGCTTCAGCGCGAACTCCGCCATGCCCAACCTGCCGGCCGCGTTGATTCGCGGCCCGAGGCGGAACCCCACCGATCCGGCGCTCACCCGCTGACCGGTCATGCCGGCGACCTTTTTCAGCGCCCTGATTCCCAGACGCGACTCCTCGCTGAGCAGCTTGAGTCCCTTGCTGACCAGTATCCGATTTTGGCCCTTCAGCGGCGCGATGTCGGCCACCGTACCCAGCGCCACCAGATCGAGCAGTGATTTAAGATCGGGAATGCGTTCTTCGGGCACTGCATTGGTCTCGCGTAATCTGCGACGCAAGGCTATCAACAGATAGAACGCGACCCCGACGCCTGCCAGACCTTTGTCCGGAAAAGTACAACCCGGCTGATTGGGATTGACCATCGCCACGCAACGTGGAGGCGTATCCCCGGCCTTGTGGTGGTCGGTGATGATCAGTTCGATTCCAAGGCTATGAGCGTATTCGGCCTCGGCCACTGCCGCAGTGCCGCAATCGACAGTAACGACCAGCCGCGGCCCCTGGGCGGCGATTGTATCGAGGGCCTGTGAGTTGAGGCCGTAACCCTCGCGCAGCCGGTTGGGGATGTAGTTGAGCACCGGGACGTCGATTTCGCGGAAGAACTCGCTGAGGATCGCCGTCGAGGTCAGACCGTCCACGTCGTAATCGCCGTAGATCGCCAGCGGTTGGCGTTCGACCACCGCCTGCTCCAGGCGCTCGACTGCGACCTGCATCCCCTTGAGCCCCAGCGGTTCAATCAGGTCGGACAGCGACGGGTTTAGAAATCCGGGCGCCTGCTCAGAAGAGATGCCGCGGCCCTCCAAAATACGACGCACCAGCGGATGCAGCTCCTCACTGCCGGGGAACGGTGTAGTTGCTGACTGATTGTCCGTCTCGGGAAGAATCCAGCGGCGGGGCTTACGCAACACCTATCTGGCCCGGCGTTTGCGCCGCTTGGCGAACGTAGCCTCCAGTCCGAGGAATACCGGGCTGGCAACGAAGATCGACGAGTAGGTGCCGACCAGGATGCCAACGATCATTGCCAACGAGAAGTCGCGCAGCAGTTCGCCGCCGAGGAAGAACATTGCCAGCACGGCGATAGCCGTTGTGAAACTGGACAGCAGCGTACGCGACAGGGTCTCGTTGATGCTCTTGTTGACGACGTTCACGAGCTTGTCGCGGTGGTATTTACGGCGTCCCTCGCGGATACGGTCGAAGACGATGATCGTATCGTTGACCGAGTACCCGGCAATCGTCAGCAGCGCGGCAATGGTCGTGAGGTTGAACTCGTGCTGAATAGCCACGAACACGCCCATGGTGATAATCACGTCGTGGGCCAGGGCTGCGATCGCCCCGGGTGAGTAACGGAAGTCGAAGCGATAGCCCACGTAGATCAGGATGCCGCCCATTGCCAGCAGCACGGCCCAAAACGCCTTTGACTTTAAATCCTGTCCGACCATGTCGCCGACCACGTCGGCCGAGATGATTTCGACCTGCATGCTGGGGAAACTGTTGGTAAGGGTCTCCGAAATCTCGATGGCGCGGTCGCCCATCACGGTCGATTCATCGGCCGCTTTAACGTCGACTTCCTGCTCGCCCTTGAGCTGGATCGTGTAGATGTTCTTGCCTGGAATGTTCGTAAATTTCTGGATCTGGGCCTCGCCCATGCCCAGCGGTTTGAGCGCGTCGCGGATGCCGTCCATTCCGGGATCCTGAGAGAACGACACGCGGATCTCGATGCCGCCTTTGAAATCGATTCCCAGGTTGGGTCCCTGAAACAGAAACAATGCAAACGATACGGTGAGCAGCAGCAGCGAAATTGCAATGGCCGGTTTGCGCCAGCCCATGAAGTTGACATTGGTTCCGGGTTTAATCCACTCCATAGCCGGCCCCTAGATGCTGATCCGCTCGAAGCGGGTCTTCTCGATTAGGATGTCGTAAACGCTGCGTGTGACCACGATCGCGGTGAACATCGAGCTGAGCACACCAATGATCAGGGTCACGGCGAAGCCCTTGATCGGGCCGGTGCCGAACTGGAACAGCATCAGCGCCGCGACTACCGTGGTGATGTTGGCGTCGAGAATCGTCCAGGTGGCTTTGTCGTAGCCCGATTGCACCGAACTTCGCGCGCTCTTGCCGATCCGCAGCTCCTCGCGGATGCGCTCGAAAACGATGATGTTGCCGTCCACGGCCATGCCCACGGTGAGGATCATGCCCGCGATGCCCGGGAAGGTCAGCGTTGCGCCGAACAACGATAGCCCGGCGAGAATGAACAGGATGTTGAGCACCAGCGCCAGGTCGGCCAGCAGTCCCGCGCCCTTGTAGTAGATCACCATGAAGATCATCACCAGCGCCATGCCGATGACCATCGCCAATGTGCCCTTGTGGACCGAGTCCGCACCGAGGCTGGCAGAGATCGTGCGCTCTTCCTGAACCTCGAGCGGAACCACCAAATGGCCCGAGCGCAATACGCCGGCGAGCTGTTGCACGTCCTGGTCCGAGAAGCTGCCGCTGATGATCCCGGATCCGTGGATACGCGATTGGATGTTCGGAGAACTGACGATTTCGTCGTCGAGCACGATGGCCAACTGCTTGCCGATGTTGGCGCCGGTGATATTGGCGAACTTGCGCGCAGCCGCGTCGTTGAAGCGGAAGCTGACTGCGGGAAGTCCGTATTGATCGAGGGACGCGTTGGCGTTGGCCAGGTCCGCGCCGTTGATGTCGGGAGCAATTTGGAGCATGTAGTAGGCGATGATCGGGCCTTGATCCTCACCCTCGGGAGGTTTCCCGCGGTGCGGGTAGATCTCCATTCCCTGACGCTCGTAATCCGGGAAACGCTCCTTGAGCGTCTCGACGTCCTTGGCAACATGTCGGTTGTCGGGAACCAGTTTGAACTGCAGGACCGCTGGTTTGCCCAGCCATTTCTTGGCCTCGCCCACATCGTGGACGCCGGGAAGCTGGATCACCAGCGTATCGACCCCTTGGGTGCGCTGGTAATGGATCGAGCTGCCCTTGACTCCCAGCTCGTTGGTGCGCTTGCGGATCGTATCCTCGGCCTGGTCCACGGCCTCGCGCTCGAGCAGACGCCGGAAGTCGGAGTTGGGCGTAAGCACAATGGCGTTGCCGTCGCGGTCGCGATCAAAACCGCTGAAACGGTCGCGCAGCAGCTCGTCGTCGGCCCGCAGGCTCTCGGCGTCGGGGTAGATCAGCTTCAGCATAAGGTTCTTGCGGTCGAGTTCAAACTCCGGCGGTGTCTTCTTCTCGTGCTCGTAGATCAGCCGGACCTCGGATTTGATCTCCGCGAGCCTGCTCTCGATGTACTTGTCGGTACGCACCAGGTACTTCAGGTGCATGCCGCCGGCGAGGTCCAATCCCAGCGAGAGCTTGTCCAGCTGGTAGGAGGCGAATAACGGTACGCCCTGGCCGCGCATGGTCGGAACCAGCAGCAGCAGGGCGAGGACCGTCAACCCGGCGATTAAGGCCAGGCGCGACTTGAGATTGCGGCTCATCGGCGCTGCTCCGCTGTCGATCGATAAAAATCGGCGGCTTTCATCGTTTATCCGCCTGCTCCAGGGCCTTGTCCGCATCCTTGGAATATCCAGCGATCTGGGTCTTGGCCACGCGGATGCGGACCTTTTCGGCGATTTCCACTGTGGCCACATTTTCGGATAGTCCGACGATCGAACCGTAGATCCCCGAGTTGAGGACGATGTTGTCGCCCTTTTTCAGTCCGCCGATCAGGCCCTGATGCTCCTTGGCGCGCTTGGACTGCGGCCTGATCATCATGAAGTAGAAGACTGCGATCAGCGCGGCGATCCAGACCAGGCTGAATGCGTTTCCGCCCTGTCCACAGAGGTCCATGGCCTGCGGGGTCGCAGGAGAAACCGCCTGCGCAGCACCCTCTGCGGCTGGCGCCGCAGGGGCTGCCGCCTGGCCGTCGACGATCGGCTGAACTGCAAATGCAGGACCGATAGATAATATCCACGTAATTAGGCTTGCCAGCATTATCCGTTCCCTCGCTCGATCAAGAATCAGTACCGCTCAGACGACCTCGAAGCGGCATAATATATTCTGAAAAGACCTCATTGTCCAACGCCGAACGCATACCCTGCATCAGCTGCTGATAGAAGGTCACATTGTGCAGCGAGAGCAGGCGATGCGCGAGCAGCTCGTTGGTGACGAACAGGTGTCGTAAATAGGCCCGGCTGAAATTGCGGCAGGTGTAGCAATCGCACTGCGGATCCAGCGGAGCGTGGTCGTCGCGAAAGCGCGCGTTTTTAATCTGCAGTCTGCCCTGCGATGTGAACAGGCAGCCGTTGCGCGCGTTGCGCGTGGGCATTACGCAGTCGAACATGTCAAAACCCTCGGCCACCAGATCGATCAGGTCATCCGGCGTGCCGACTCCCATCACGTATCGCGGGCGATCAACGGGCAACAGCGGCTCTACTGTGCGCAGCATCTGCAACATCATCGGCTTGGTCTCGCCCACGCTCAGTCCGCCCACCGCGTAGCCGTCGAATCCGATCTCCACCGTGGCCGCGGCCGACTGGCAACGCAACTGCTCGAACATCCCGCCCTGGACAATGCCGAACAGGGCCTGACCCTCGCCGCGGAAGGCGTCCTTGCAGCGCTTGGCCCAGCGTAGGGTGCGCTCCATCGATTGTCGCGAGTAATCCTGGGTCGACGGATACGGCGTGCATTCGTCAAAGGCCATTACGATGTCCGCGCCGATCAGCCGCTGGATTTCCATCGCGCTCTCGGGTGTGAGCTCGAGCCGCGTGCCGTCCAAATGGCTTTGGAAACGTGCGCCGTTCTCATCGATCCGGCAAAGCTCGGCCAGGCTGAAGACCTGGAATCCTCCGGAGTCGGTGAGGGTCGGCCCGTGCCAGCCCATGAACGAGGCCAGGCCGCCCTGATCGTGGACCGCCTGGGCGCCGGGCCGGATCATCAGGTGGTAGGTGTTGGAGAGCACGATTTGGCTGCCCGTGGCGCGTAGATCGTCCGGGGCCAGCGCCTTGACGGTTCCCTGCGTGCCCACCGGCATGAACGCGGGAGTTTCGAACGTTCCGTGGCGCGTGGCGACCCGACCACGCCGTGCGCGGCCCGCTTTGTCACGGCCTAGCAGTTCGAATTTAAAGTCCGTGCTCAACGCGTCAGCCCCGGCCCGATCAGCATCGCGTCGCCGTAGCTGTAGAAACGGTAGCCCAGTTCCACGGCACGTCGATAGGCCGCGAGCAGATGCTCGGTCCCGGCAAAGGCGCTGACCAGCATCAGCAGCGATGATCGCGGCACGTGAAAGTTGGTCAGCAACAGGTCAACCGCGCGGAACTCGAACCCCGGATAGATCAGCAGTCCGCTGCGACCCGAACATTCATGGATCGAACCTGACGCAGCAGCACCCTCAAGAGTGCGGACGACGGTCGTGCCCACGGCCACGATCCTTCCACCGGACTTGCGCGTGGCCTCGATCTGTTGCGCGGCCTGCTCGCTGATGGCGTATGCTTCGGGCTCGAGCTGATGTTCCCGGGGGTCTTCCACACGCATCGGCAAAAACGTTCCCGGTCCCACGTGCAGGGTCACGCTACAGTGCTTCACGCCGCGGCGCTTGAGCTTAGCAAACAATTGGTCGGTAAAATGCAGCCCGGCAGTGGGTGCTGCCACCGCACCGATATTTCGCGCGTAGATTGTTTGATAGCGCTCGACGTCGTGCTCGTCAGCTTCACGTTTGATGTAGGGCGGCAACGGCATGCTGCCGGCCTCGTCGATGTACTTCATCAGCTGCTCGTGATCACCGCGATGGTTGATCTCGATCTCAAACTTACCATCGCCGAGCACTTGTCTGACCTTGGCGCGCACGTTGCCGGACAGCACCACGGTCTGCTTGAGCTTGAGCCCCTTGCTTGAACGGCCCAGGGCCAGCCATCGATGCCAACCCGGGCGTTGCCCCAACGGCTCGACGAGCAACAGCTCGACCTGACCGCCGCTGGGCTTACGTCCCTGCAGCCGCGCGGGGAAGACGCGAGTATCGTTGGTTACCAGCAGGTCGCCGGGCTTGAGCAGCTCGGGTAGATCGCCGATGCGGCGATCCGCGGTCCACCCGCTGTTCCGGTCGAGCCACATCAGACGCGAGTCGCTGCGACGATCCGGGGGGCGCTGGGCGATCAGCCCCGGTGGTAAGTCGTAATCGAAATCGCTTAGCTGCAAAGCTGCTCCATCGTGTGCAACGTATTGTGCTTAAAGTAATGCCGGGTCGAGCTGTGGTCGTTCAGTGCCTCGCCGACAACCGCATATTACCAGAACCTGCCGACCGTTGCTGTTCGGGCCATTATCGGTAGAACAGGAAAACCCGGCCTCCCTTGAGGCCGGGTCGGGTGCACGTTGTCGAACTCGCGATTAGTCCTAATCTTCCCCGGCGTGCTTCTCCAATATTTTCATAAAGGGCCTGATGATATCGATCGGCACGGGCAGGATCGTGGTCGAGTTTTTCTCGCTGGCGATCTCGACCAGTGTCTGCAGGAAGCGCAGCTGAAGCGCAATCGGCTCCTTGGCTATCACCACCGAGGCCATGTGCAGTTTCTCGGCCGCCTGATATTCGCCGTCCGCGGCGATGATCTTGGCGCGTCGCTCACGCTCTGCCTCGGCCTGGCGCGCCATGGCACGCTGCATCTCCTGCGGCAGGTCGATGTGTTTGATCTCCACCGCCGTGACCTTGATGCCCCAGGGGTCGGTGTGCTCGTCGATGATCTTCTGCAGCAGCGCGTTGAGCTTCTCGCGCTCGCTGAGTACCTCGTCTAGCTCCGCAGTGCCAAGCACCGAGCGCAACGTGGTTTGGCTGTACTGGCTGGTTGCGTAAAGGTAGTTCTCGACCTCGATTACCGCCTTGACCGGCTCCATCACGCGGAAGTAGATAACCGCGTTGACCTTCATCGAGACGTTGTCTTTGGTGATCACGTCCTGGGGCGGCACGTCGATGGCCACGATCCGCGTGCTGATGCGCACCATGCGGTCGACCAGCGGGATGATCCACTTCAGCCCAGGCCCCTTGGTAGTGGTGATCCGTCCGAAACGGAACAGCACGCCACGCTCGTATTCGTTGAGGACTCGGATACCGGACAGAATGAACAGGGCGACGATTACGACCACCACGCCCAATCCACCGATCAATCCTCCGATCAAGTTTCCGAACATTGGTCATCCCTCCTCTGGATTCTTAGCATGCGGCTCGACCACCAGGGTCAG